>JBHELA010000410.1:0-20127 GCA_041859005.1 Ignavibacteria bacterium | reverse complement strand
TACTTCATCCAATAAAACTGAGAGGGAACATTCATTATTAAATCGTGTTTGCCAGTACGTTGCTAACATGGTTCCTGACACATTGGATCTCGACGGGGATTTAGACGGCAGAATAGATAATGTTTGTTTTATTGTTTCCGGGAGTTCTACTGCCTGGGCAGATTTACTTTGGCCCCATATGTGGTCACTATACTCTCAAAACGTTTATATAAGAGGAAAAAGAGTTTATACTTACAATTTTCAGATTCAAAACAGTTTGAAGAGCAGCGGTGTTGGTGTTCTATGTCATGAAATGTTTCATTCTCTCGGAGCACCTGACCTTTACCATTACACAAGCAACGGCATAAGTCCAATGAGCAGATGGGATGTAATGGATGCGAATCAAAATCCTCCGCAGCACATGTGTACTCATATGAAAATGAAGTATGGAACATGGATACCATCAATACCAACTATAACCTCACCAGGTACTTATACGTTAAAGTACACACTATCACCAACAAATAATGCATACAAGATAATCACTCCTTTCTCATCGATTGAGTATTTCCTGATTGAGTTTAGAAGGAAACTGTCGGTATTTGAGAATTCGATACCCGGTGATGGGCTTATAATTATGAGAATTAATTCAACACGAAATGGAAATGCGAACGGACCTCCAGATGAAGTATATGCATATAGGCCAAACGGTACTCTAACAGTAAATGGAAGTCCTCTGCAAGCACATTTCTGTCAAGAGGTAGGAAGAACTGAAATCAATAACACAACAAATCCTTCTCCTTTCCTTTTAGATGGAACTCAAGGCGGCTTAAATATATACAATATTGGTTCTTACCAAGATTCTATTATTTCTTTTACTATAGGTACATTGACAGGGATAAATAATATTTCTGTACCAATTAAAACGAGTTTATCTCAAAACTATCCGAATCCATTTAATCCTGTAACTGAGATAGAATATAGTATCTCAAAATCAGGTAATGTGTCACTTGTTGTTTACGATATACTGGGTAAGGAAGTCTCAGTTTTGGTTAATGAAGTGCAGAGTCAGGGTAATTATAAAGTAAGGTATGATGCTTCCGCATTAACATCGGGAATCTATTTCTATAAAATAACTGCAAACGGATTTAGTGATATTAAGCGCATGATGTTAATTAAATAAATTCACTGGTATAAATAAGATATTCTGGCATTCGTCCGGAAGTATATATTGAAGCGAGGTAAGTCATAGATTACAGGTAAATAGCTGTAATTCTAGTAGTATATAAGTAGATTTGCCACTTAGTTAAGCTTAATTATCATATGTTTAAACATATATTAGAGTGGATTTGAACTGGATATGAAGTGGGTGTGATTTGGATTTTAAGCGGAGATGTGAACAGCGAAATGTTATTCAATAAGATATAACTTTGAAAGACTATTAAATAAGAATATTAAGGTTGCAAATATTTATTGCGATAAATACAACAATTCAAATAGATAAAAAATTCATAAAATTTAATTAAAGGCCAGAATAAATCAATTTGATAAATATTCAAAAGTAATTCTTTATTCTAATTTTGTTATGATAACGTATTTGCCGACGCGGCTTTGCTGATTATTATCATCTGAATCCCAAAGACCTAAATTAAAGATTACAGAACATATAATATTCTTGTTAAGTAAATCCTCTAACTCACTTATTTTTATAGAGGATTTGCTTACTTTTATAAAGTAATTTATTCCTTGTACGTTTAGATAATAATCATAGACTCCTTTTACTATTTTTCCTGCTTTATTTTCAAAAGGTTGTTTGATTATCTTACCTTTTACAATATAAGGAGCGTTAGTGTATTCCCTAATGTATTTAATATCGAATCCTGAAGTGTCGCCCTCTATTCTGGCATTTACCATACCGAATCCGGAGAAATCATATATTATTCTTTTAGGGAACTCGTGGTTTAGGTTTTCAAATACAAAAACCTCATCTTTATAATTTTTAAGTTCAAAACAAATTTCACCCTGTGGGTTATCAGGGTCTTGTTCTAAGATTGTAGCACAAAAATGTAATTTATTTTCTTTATTAATTATGCGCATAGTTTCTGACAGTATTGTACCTCCCTTATATTCATAGATTGTTTTACCAATAAGCTCACCAACAGCAGAGATTTCCCAGATTTCGGTGGTTTTGTCTTTAACTGTTGTTGATGTGTATTGTCCAAGGAAAAGATGAGTAGGGTAATCATTTGATTGTGAATATCCTGAAGTGTA
Organism: Ignavibacteria bacterium; assembly: GCA_041859005.1. GTDB lineage: Bacteria > Bacteroidota > Ignavibacteria > Tepidaquicellales > Tepidaquicellaceae > CAIKZJ01. The sequence goes on along the minus strand of JBHELA010000410.1, from coordinate 17,877 downwards.
CAATATCAGAGACAAAATAAATGTAATAAATATTGTTTTCATTATATGTTATTAATTCTCTTAAAGTTAATAATAATAAAACAAAAAACCCATAGTAAAACTATGGGTTTAATATACGATAGATTAAATCTCTTCTATCTTGCGTATTTTGCTATTACTTTCTTTCTTGTGTATGCTACAAGACCACCTGCTTCTACGATAGCCATACGTGCAGCCGGAAGGGGAACGGTACTGAATTCTTTACCTTTAGTTTTATTAACCACTTTATCACCTTTTAATTCAATCTCATCACCTAATTCAGCTTCAATATCAGGACAAGTTATAAGATTCAGTCCAAGGTTGATAGCATTCTGTAGAAATATACGGGCATAGTCTTTTGCAATTACAACAAGGCCATGACCAAGAATTGTTGATGCTGCCTGTTCACGTGAAGAACCGCATCCAAAATTATTACCCCCAATTAAAACACTTCCAGCAGGGTATTCTTTGGAATTAAGCTTTTGATTTAATTCAGTGTAATCAGCAAAACAAAACTGAGGAGTTTCAGTCGGAAGTACTGTTGCCATATATCTTCCGGGATAGATTGCGTCAGTGGAAATATCATTACCGAATATATATACTACTTTTCCCATTAGTTTACTCCTTTCATTATAGGGCTTGTTATTTCACCTGCAACAGCACTTGCAGCAGCGACTGCCGGAGAGCATAAATAAACATCGCCTCTCGGATTACCCATTCTACCTTTAAAGTTTCTGTTTGTTGTTGAAAGCGCTACTTCACCGTCTCCTATTGCGCCCTGATGAACACCGAGGCAGCAACCGCAGCCGGGATTCATAATTATTGCACCAGAATCCGAGAATATTTCGAGCAGTCCTTGTTTCAATGCCTGTTTATAGATTCTCCATGAAGCAGGGAAGATGAGCATTCTAGTATCTTCAGCAACTTTCTTGCCTTTAAGAATACTTGCTGCAATTTCCAGATCATCAATTCTGCCGTTAGTGCACGAGCCGATTACAATCTGGTCAACTTTTATACCTTTCACTTCGCTTATTGGCTTTACATTGTCCACTGTATGAGGACATGCAATCTGCGGTTCAAATTCGTTAGCATTTATCTCAACTACCTGACAATATTTTGCATCACTGTCGGGAAGCACGGGAGTAATTTTATCAGTTACACCAGCTTCTCTGAGGTAGCGTTCTGTTTCAGAATCCCCCGGAACTATTCCTGCTGTTGCACCTGCTTCAACTGCCATGTTTGAAAGAACAAGTCTTCCTGACATTGGCATATTCTTAATTGCATCACCATGAAATTCAATTACTTTATAGTTAGCTCCTTGAGCTGATATCTTTCCAATAATATAAAGTATTAAATCTTTTGGGTAAACATTCTCTTTCAATTTTCCATTGACGACAACTTTAATAGTCTCGGGAACTTCTACGTTAAGAACAGTTCCAAGTGACCAAACACTTGCCATTTCAGTTGCACCGATACCAAATGCAAATGCTCCAAAAGCACCATGCGTTGTTGTGTGACTGTCAGTACCAACTACAACATCACCTGGTTTAATGTAACCGTACTCCGCAAGAATCTGGTGACAAATACCACCTTCATCAGAACGAATATCATGAAATTTAGCAATTCCATTTGCCTTAACAAAGTTTCGTATTTTCTTTTGATTTGTTGCAGTTTTTGAACTCTCAGCGGGTACTCTATGGTCAAAAATAATTGCTATTTTACTTGGGTCCCATACTTTTTGTTCAAGCCCCGTATCTTTATACACTTCGTTGAACTGATTAATTACCAGTGCAGCATTTTCGTGTGACATGGCAACATTTACCTCGGGTTCAAGCACATCACCCGGTTTAACGATTTCCGTTTTAGTTGCCTTAGCGAGAATTTTCTCAACTATAGTCATTCCCATTTATTTAACTCCTGTTTAAATTTATAAGTTTATAATAATATTATTTGTTTAAACGTACCATTATTTTTTCCATTTCTGATACAAGATAATCAAATCTTTTAAAGGCTTTTTCGTATGGTTCTTTTGTGGTCATGTCAACACCAGCTTCCTTAAGGATACTAATTGAGAAATCTTTACCGCCAGATTTAAGCATGGTCAAATAGGAATCACGCTCTTTTTCGCCACCGCTTAACACCATTTCAGCAAGAGCCATCGATGAAATTATTCCAGTACTATATTGGAATACATAAAAATTATAATAAAAATGCGGGATACGGCTCCATTCTCTCTTAATATAATCGTCAACCTGAGTTATACCTTTATCATGTCCGTAATATTCACGAGTTAAGCTTAAGTATTTGTCGTTGAGCCAGTCAGCAGTCAACGTTTTACCTTCTTCAACTTTCTCGTGCATAGCCAGTTCAAAATCAGCAAACAAAGTCTGTCTGTATAATGTACCTCTAACCTGATCCAGATACGCATCAAGAATAAACAACTTATACATATCATCGGTTTCAGTCTTTAATATATGTTCCATGAGCATATTCTCGTTAAAAGTTGAGGCAATTTCAGCGAGAAAAGTAGTATAATCAGATGTAATAAATGGCTGATATTTATTTGAGAAATACGAATGCATGGCATGACCAAGTTCATGTGCGACTGTTGAGACAGACTCGTATTCACCGTTATAATTTAATTTCACATAAGGATGAACGCCGAAAACCCCGCCTGAATATGCACCGCTTTCTTTATTCTTGTTAGGATAAATATCCATCCATCTGTTTCTGTATGATTCATTTAATGCAGATTGATACTCGTCGCCCAGAGGTTTCATTGATTCTTTAATTAGTTTTTCACCTTCACTGAATGAATAAATTTTCTCAACAGACGGCACTGCAGATGCATAAATATCCTCATATCTGTATTTCTCGAGTTTAAGAAGTTTTTGCTTTAGTTTTAAATACCTGTGAAGCGGGTCAAGGTTTTCCTTTACGGATTTTATAAGGTTTGTATAAACTTCTCTTGGAATATTATCGTTAAATAATTTTGCATCAAGACAATTTTCAAATTTCTTAACTTTAGCACCAAAAAGGTGATTTTTAACAGCACCATCCTGAAGGATAGAGAAAGTATTTTCATAGTTCTTCATGTTGTTCCAGAATTCCCGCATGACCAGACTTCTGTTTGCGGGGTCTTTGTCACCGCGGTACTTAACATAATTAGCATAATTCAATGTGACTTTAGAACCATCCGTAAGTGTAACATCTATTGAAGGCAGTTCCATATCGTTGAGCATATTTGCCGTTTTACTGGGAACACCGGAGAATAAGCCTGTCATGGAAACTATCTTTTGCTGTTCTTCAGGAAGTATATGTTCTTTGTTTCTTAAAATATCATTCATCATGAAACTGTATGGCTTTAACTTAGGCTCTTCAGAAATGTATGCATCTAATCTTTCTTTACCGAGAGCAATGACATCAGGATTTATGAAAGCTAATTTTGCATAATAGTTTACAAAAATTGACTGAAGTTCACCTTCCATCTTCTGAAATTTTGTATCGCCTATATCAGCTGCACTCTGGTGCGATGAATAAGCATACAATACTCCAGATTTTATGTTTATTTCGGAGATTAATTCCAGCATGGTAAGCATATTCGCTGCAGAAGCTGTCCAGTTTTTCTGCATATCATCGACTTTTGATATTAAAACTACAGTTGCATCTTTATCTGTCTTCCATGCGTCATCGTTAGGATAAAGATCATCAATCTTCCACGTATATTCAACGGGGATATTTTTTCTTTCGGTCATAGAATAGTCAGGAATCTTCTTCTCGGTCTGACCAAATATGTATTGAGTATTTGCCATTAATACAAAAATTAAAATTAGTGCAAGGTAAAATGTTTTATTCACCATAAGTTTATTTTAAATTCGAGGATATTACAATATAATTCTTTAAAAATTGAATTTATATTGAATTATGCCGTATTTTATGATCGCAATAATCCTCTCATTTTGATTTTAAACGGAATTGAAAAAAAGGTATAAATTAGGTATATTATATCTTTACAAACTATATTTCTATATGAAAAAAGTAAAAGCGAAAAGCAATTATAAACTTACTCAGCAGCTCGCAGCGAAGAAACAGGCTGCAGCAAAGAGAAGAGACCCTTTCAAGGAAAGGGGAATCGAAAGTTTTATTGACTTCCGCGATGTCAAGCTGCTGACGAGGTTCTTAAATGAACAAGGAAAGCTGCTTCCTGCAAGAATTACGGGTTCCACCGCAAAAATGCAGAGGAAGCTGACTACAGCTGTAAAAAGAGCAAGACATCTCGCTTTTCTTCCATTCGTCAGCGAAGGAACAAAGTATTAAGCGGAATTAATAAGATAAATTTTCTATTATAACTCCTAAATAGCAATATTTAGGAGTTTTTTATTAACCATAAAGTATATGAAAATTAAGGTCATAAGTTATCTTTTAACAATTATAATATTTCTAAGTTCACAGTTCTCATTTGCACAAAAGCAAACCGATTCTATATATATCATTATAGAAGATGAAATCACGAAAGTTACTGATGGTGATACATTCCGGTTCAAGAACCTTACAAAATCGACCCGTCTGCTTTTTATAGATACTGAAGAAACATTTAAAGGCAAGGACTCAGATGAAAAGATACAGCAAATAACGGAAAGGTGGCTTGAGTATTATTATGAGCAGAAACGGGAAAAGAAATCAGAATATCCTATTAAGCTTGAATCGCCTTTCGGAATGCAGACTACGGAATGGGCAAAGGAATTCTTTAAAGATGTAACCCGAGTGCGAATTGAAAAAGATGACACATTAAGAGGTGAAGATATGTTCGGAAGATATCTTGTTTATCTGATTGCGGAAAAGAACAGCAAGTTTGTTAATTATGCGGTGGAATGCGTTAGGCAGGGCTACAGTCCTTATTTCAATAAATACGGAAACAGCGGCAGATTTCACAAGGAATTCGTTGAGGCTCAGGAATACGCAAAAGCGAACAGACTTGGGATATGGAACCCCTCCAGCAAATGCTATCCTGATTACGAAGAAAGAATTAAATGGTGGGATGAAAGAGCAGAAGAGCTGAAGTACTTTTATGCTAATTATGCAAATGATTTAAATGTTATTAACCTGCTGAACGGTGATGCTCATAAGAGGCTCAAAAATGCTGTCGGGAATGTGGTAACTGTTTTCGGGAATATTAGTGAAGTTAATACTGAAAGGTTTCCTTATCTATTGAGAAATTCAATTTCAAAGGAGGTTTCGCTTGATATACTTATTGATGAGAAAGACGCAGATGTCTTTGCTGGTCTAGATGTAAAAAGAATGGAAAGTAATTATTTTTACTGCACGGGACGGATAGAAGAAAGGGACGGCAGGTTTAAAATAAGCATTACAAACAAAGAACAAGTTAGATTTAAATAGTTAACCTTAGTCTTTTTTAAGAAATATCATTGTAATGTCGTCGTATTGATTCTCTCCCTTGGTGAACACTTTAATGTCATCCAGCAGTAAATTCTGAATTTCTTCTGAAATCTTATTCCCGGATTTCTTTACTACAGAAACTATGCGTTCTTCACTGTACTCTTCTTTAGCTTTATTTCTTGCTTCCGAAACTCCGTCTGTATAAAGAACCAGAACATCATCTGAATCAATCGTGACAGTTTCAGATGAATATTTCATTCCACAATCAATAACTCCCAGCATAAGTCCGCCTATATCAAGATTAACAACCTTATCCTTTTTAATCAGGAAAGGGGGATTGTGTCCGGCATTCACGTAGGTAAATGTACCAGAACTTATATCAAGTAATCCCCAGAAGAAAGTAATAAACTTTTCCGAATTTGTGTTCGAATAAATAAGTTCATTAATTTTTTGCGTAGCTGACTCAAGGTTAAATCCATCGTCATAAAACTTAAGAAAAGAATGAACCGCTGACTGTATGTTTGCCATTAGCAGTGATGCGGGTGTACCTTTACCTGATACGTCGGCAATCACGAGAACATACTTATCTTCAGCAACCTTGATTATATCGTAATAATCACCTCCGACATGAAGCGCGGGAATATTGCATCCGGAAACTGTATATCCTGTTATCTGAGGGATTTCTTTCGGAAGCATAGCAACCTGTATTTCACGTGCAACGTTTAGTTCACTTTCGATTTTCTGCTTCTTCAGAAACTCATTAAAAAGAACAGTATTATCCAGAGAAATTACTGAAAGGTTTATCAGGGATTCGAGAAACTGTATATCGCTCAACATGAAAGGAGATTTATTCAGTTTAGCTCCAAGAAGTACGATTGTTTCGACTACATTATTCGTTTTAATGGGGATTATCAGCCGGAATCCTTCTTCAAAAAGTTTTCTTTTTATCGGGTCATCGCAATTAACTTCAATTAACTCGGGTTCGCTGAAAATATCAAGTCCGTCCAGTATATCAGTATCCGGCTTAACTGAAACTGAAGTCTCGACAATTTTATATCTATTTGATTTGTCTTTTGACAGCCACACATAATCTTTAATACCGAAATTACCGAGTAGTGAATATTTTAACAGTTTTATTATGCTATCCCTGTCCTGAAAATTTGAGTTAAATTCTTTACTTAATTCAAACAGCGAGCGCAGATGCTGAATTTGTGTACTCATATTCCTGTTGAGCATTTTAATCTCTTCAAACTGAATAGAGTTTTCTATAGTCGGAGAAGATAGGTTCAGCAAAGTTTGAATAAAAATATTCTCATGTTTATTCAATTCTTCTTTTGTGAGTTTTTCACCAAGGCATAAGACACCAAGAAGTTTTTCTATGAAGTATATTTTATAGAAAAACTTGAGCTTGTTACTGACAAAAAAATCTACTCTGGAAACATCTTTAATATCAAATTCAGGGTCTTTGGGGATATCGAACGATAATCTATTGCCTACAGAATTTGTACTTATTCCTTTTACTGCTTTGACATAATAGGTCTTATCGTCACAGTCAGGTGTATCACATTTAATTAATACCGAACCTTTAGTAATCATCATCTTTCCCATTATACTCAGAAGAATATTACCGAGAATAAATTCAAGATTAAGATTAGTGTTTATAAGCTGTGAAAATTCAATCAGCGAATTTAGTTCGAGCTGTTTATTGGTTAAGTTATCCATCGAAAAATGATTTCAGTAAATATGAAATAAAGGAATGTAAAAATAAAGGAATTACTAAATCGCTTTTACTAATATGAGTGAATTTAAGTTGGGTTCTTTGTGGTTGAATTCTATTTTGTCCATGGACTTCTTCATCAGGGGGATACCGAGTCCGCCTACTTTATACTTTGCAAAGTACTCTTTCATATCCGGGCTGATTTTCTTTGTAGGGTCAAACGAATCTCCTTTGTAAATCAAAGTAATAATAAATTTTTTATCTTTAACATCGGTTTCGACATCTATAAAATTGTTCTCGTTATATTTATAATTATGCTTTATGATGTTTGTGCAAGCTTCATCAACAGAAACAAGTATCTGATTCAGTATCTTGGGTTCTATTTTGAGAGTCTCACCTTTTTTCTCAATAAACTCCCTCACCAGATGAAGGTTCTTAGTTGAACTGGTTATCGTTATTTTGTCATTATTATCCACAAGATTAATCAACTTGCTTAAATTTTGTAATAGCTTCATTTTCGTCTTTTGTAATGTTGAATAGCACAGGGAATCCAAGCATATCGAAAATGTTAAATATCTTATCGCTCATACTGCATAGTTTTATATCTCCGCTGTTATTCCTCATATTTTCTATGTAAGCCATAAAAACCCCTAATCCCGCGCTGCTTATGTATGTCAGACCGGAAAAATTAACTACAATCTTAAAGCTGCCTGAAGATAATAACTCCTCGAACTTTTTTTCCAGAATACTTGAAGTATGCGCATCAAGAAATCCGTTCAGGTAAATAATTGTAATGTCTTCCTGTTTTTTATCTGTTATTGAAAATTCGTCCATTATTTGTTTAATTTTTCCAGAAAATTCAAAATATTATTATAAAAATAAATGATATAATTTATATAGTGTTTTCTTAATTATTATACTTAAATATACACAAATAGTTGCGTTTTATTTTTCGAATGTCAGTTCCTGATGAAATTCTCCATCTGTTCAGGCAGTTCCAAAGATAATTCAGCAAATCCCGAATAAACGCCGTTCTCATAACAGGGTGTTTGATATATTAATTTTTTTACTCCTTTTTTCTCGATGGTATAAACATTCTTCTTTTCGGTTTTAAGCATATCTGCGAGCTGGGATTTTGAGGGTTCGGGGTGACAATCTAGTACATTCGTACCTAGTAGTTTTGAGCCACCGTCTTTTTCAAACGTACGTAAGGCTTTATCGTTCATATATGTTATTACGCCTTCTTTTGAGCATAAAGTGACAGCAAAATCTATTTCTTTAAAAGGTTTCATTTGAATTTATTAAGTTGAAATTAATATTGTTAATTCGTTGTTAATATATATTAATTTATGTTATAATTCAGTAATTTAACAACATTAACATTAATAAAAATGAAGAAATTATTATCTATTCTATTTACAACCGCAATTGTTATTACAATTACGTTAGGCACAAAAACCGAATATTCAAAGATTTCCGATTCTGTAAAGAATGCAATTGATTACTCAACAGACGATAAACTTGTAGTTTATGTATATTTTGAAGACAAAGGTCCTAATGCAGAGAGATTTCTAAACGACCCGCTTTTACTCGTATCCGAAAAGTCACTTGAAAGGAGAAAGAAAGTATTACCTCCGAATAAATTAGTTGATATAACTGACGTACCTGTTTACAGTCCTTACGTAAACGAGGTTGCTTCAAAGACTTTAAAAGTAAGACACCAGTTAAAGTGGTTTAATTGTGTCTCTGTTGAGGCTTCTAAATCGCAGGTGCTTGACATTGCAGCACTCGAATTTGTAGATAAGATTGAACTTGTTGAAAGATACAGTAAAGTTGTAGAAAATGATGAAATGACAATTGTTAACACGCCGATGTTTGAATCTGATTCACCCTTGCTTGATTCTTTGAACTACGGAGAGAGTTTAAATCAGGACACACTTATAAAAGTTAACCGAGTCCACAATCAGGGAATATTTGGACAGGGTATAATTGTAGCAAATTTCGATGCAGGGTACCAGAATTTAAATCATGAAGCATTTACTTCATATCCAATGAAAATCTGGAAGAAGAAAGATTTTCATACAGGTGATACTGTTACACTTGCTTCACATTCACACGGACAGGCTACATTATCATTAGTTGGCGGTTACAAACCAGGGTCTTTAATCAGTCCTGCTTTTGCGTCAACATTTGTACTTTGCCGTACAGAAGTTGATCCAGGTGAAACACCGCTGGAAATGGATCACTGGGCTGCAGCAGCACAATGGGTTGACAGTCTTGGTGTTGATGTGATTACAAGTTCACTCGGTTATTTAGAATTTGATTCACCTTACACGAGTTATACCTGGCAGGATATGAACGGTAACACTTTGCTTATCACAAAAGCTGCTGATTTAGCAGCATATAAAGGAATAACAGTTTTTAACTCTGCGGGTAATTCGGGAAGCGGTACGAATAATACTCTCGGCGGTCCAGCGGATGGTGACAGTGTTATTACTGTTGGCGCATTAACGAGTGCAGGATTAAGAGCAAGTTATAGCTCTGTAGGTCCTACAACTGACGTACCTTCGAGAATTAAACCTGATATAATGACACGCGGCTCAGGAAATCAGGTTGCAACACAAACAGGCTATAATAATTTTGGCAGCGGAACTTCCTGGGCATGTCCGATGGCAGCAGGTGTCGGTGCGATGATGCTTTCAGCTAATAAGAATATTACTCCTATACAGGTAAGGAATATTATGCGAAAGTTTGCGAGCAATACAGCGAGTCCGAATAATCTGATTGGATGGGGCACTGTTGATGCGCAGAGATCAGTAGATTCTGTGAGAAAAATGGATAATGTGCTCCCGACGATTCAGCATTCACAGCCATTTACTTCTACAGCGAATACAGGTGTGCTGTCCTTTAAAGCAAGAATGTACGATAATGGTATTATAAGACAATGGACAAACGAAGCTCCGAGATTATATTACAGAAAAAATACAGGCGGCGGCTGGAGTACGTGGAGTTTTGTGAATAAAACTTCTTCTAATCTTGATACATTTTATTTCCAGATTCCCGGAAGTACACTAGGAACAACTGTACAATATTATTTTGCAGCACAGGATATTTCATTACCAACTGCTAAAATGTCCACATTCCCTATCGGGGGAAGCGGGATTAATCCCCCCGGAGTGACTGCACCGAATGAGTTCTTCCAATATGTTGTAGGCACTACATCAATAAGCGGAACCGGCACTGATTCTCCGAGGGAATACAAGTTATTTACTAATTATCCGAACCCGTTTAATCCAACAACAGAAATTAAGTACGATTTGCCAAAGTCGTCATTTGTGAATCTGAAAGTTTACGATATAAACGGCAGACTTGTTAAGGAACTTATTAATCAGGTTCAAGCAGCCGGAAGTTATAAAACCAGGTTTGATGCGTCTGGATTTTCGTCGGGTGTTTATTTCTACCAGTTAAGTGCAGGAGATTTTAAAGCACAGAATAAAATGCTGTTAGTGAAATAGAATCTAATAATAGTTTTTATTTCGGGCACGTTTTATTCGTATGGAACGTGCCCTTTTATTTTATAATATTTTAACGTATCAAGTGAGATGATCGGTAAATTAATTCAACCTGAAATAGAGCAATTGATTGAAAGTCGTAACTGGATAACTCTTAGAGAGATATTCTCTGAAATGCATCCTTCTGAAGTTGCGGATATTATTGCTGATATACCGGAAAAAGACAGGGGAATTGTATTTCGGATACTAACTAAAGATAGTTCAGCTAAGACTTTTGAATATCTTGATTTTGAGATTCAGGAGTCTTTACTGAAATCTCTTGGTCAGGAAGAAGTAGCAGAGATTTTGAATGAAATGTCTCCTGACGACAGAACAGAGCTTCTTGAAGATTTACCCGGACCCGTTGTAAAGAAACTTATCAGATTACTTTCTCCCGAAGAAAAAGCTATTGCCGTTACACTGCTCGGATATCCTGAGGAAAGTGTTGGCAGAATCATGACGCCTGATTTTATAGCTATAAAGTCAGGATGGAATATTGAAGAGGTAATGAATCATCTCCGTGACGTCGGTGAAAATGTTGAATACATGGATACGATATTCGTGACGGATGAAAGCGGAAAGCTGATTGACGAAATAACACTGAAGGAAATTCTTCTTGCAAAACATGAGACCAAGGTTGAAGATTTGATGAATGAAACTTACGTGAGCATAAAGGTGACAGATAATCAGGAACTTGCAGTAGAAATGTTCAAGGAATACGACCTTTATGTTTTGCCTGTTGTTAACTATGAGAATTATCTTGTAGGAATAGTTACTGCTGACGACGTTATTGACGTTATTGAAGAAGAAGCTACAGAAGATATACAGAAATTCGGCGGTATGGAAGCTCTTGATGAGCCGTACATTACTGTACCTGTGTTCGAAATGGTTAAGAAGAGGGTAGGGTGGCTTATAGTGCTTTTTATAGGTGAGATGCTGACTGCAACAGCAATAGGATTCTTTGAGCATGCTATTGCTGAGGCTGTAGTACTTGCATTTTTCATACCACTTATAATCTCGAGCGGGGGTAATTCAGGTTCACAGGCTGCAACATTAACAATTCGTGCAATGGCACTCGGTGAAATAACACTTTCAGACTGGTGGAGAGTTATGAAGAGGGAAGTTGCATCCGGAGTTTTATTAGGAACAATACTGGGTATAATTGGTTTTGCAAGAATCTTTATCTGGCATTCTTTTTCTGATGTATATGGTCCAGAATGGATGAAAGTTGGTCTTACTGTTGGAATTACTTTGCTTGGAGTAGTTATGCTCGGAACAATCGCTGGCTCTATGCTTCCGTTTATATTAAGGAGATTCGGCTTTGATCCTGCCACATCGTCAGCTCCTTTTGTGGCTACGATTGTGGATGTTACAGGACTGCTGATATATTTCAGTGTCGCAACACTTTTATTGTTTTAATAGAATATATAGCATAATAAAAAAGCCGTTGGATTTTGTCCAACGGCTTTTGTTATAATAAATGTTTGGATTAATACATTCCGCCCATATCACCCATTCCACCTCCCGGAGGCATCATAGGCATTTTTTCCTTTTCAGGTTTCTCGCAAACTGTTGCTTCTGTCATTAAGAGTAAGGCTGCAACTGATGCTGCATTTTCGAGTGCAACTCTTGTTACCTTTGTCGGGTCAATGACACCTGCTTTAACGAGATCTTCATAGACTTCAGTTGCTGCATTGTAACCATAACCACCTTTACCTTCTTTAACCTTGTTCACGATAACTGAACCTTCTTCACCTGCATTGAATACTATCTGTCTGATAGGTTCTTCAACTGCTCTTCTGACTATGTTTACACCAAGCATAATATCCTGATTATCATTCTTTATTTTCTCAAGTTTGTTTACGACTCTTAAGAGTGCAACACCACCGCCCGGAACAATACCTTCTTCAACGGCTGCTCTGGTAGCATGAAGTGCGTCTTCGACTCTTGCTTTCTTTTCTTTCATTTCGACTTCAGTTGAAGCACCAATCTTTAATACTGCAACACCGCCTGAAAGCTTTGCAAGTCTTTCCTGTAATTTCTCTTTGTCGTAATCTGATGTAGTCTTTTCAATCTGTGCTTTGATTTCGTTGATTCTTTTCTTAATATCTTCGTTCTTTCCTGCACCTTCAACGATAGTTGTGTTATCCTTGTCGATAACGACTCTTTTTGCAGTACCCATATAGGCAACCGTTGCGTTCTCAAGTTTGTAACCTTGTTCTTCTGAGATAACCGTACCGTTTGTAAGGATTGCGATATCTTCAAGCATAGCTTTTCTTCTGTCGCCAAAGCCAGGAGCTTTAACGGCAGCAATCTTAAGCGTACCTCTTAATTTGTTTACAACGAGTGTTGCAAGTGCTTCACCTTCAAGGTCTTCTGCAATAATTAGGAGGCTTCTGCCCTGCTGTGCTACTTTTTCAAGTATTGGGAGAAGGTCTTTCATTGTTGAGATCTTCTTGTCATGGATTAAGATGAACGGGTCTTCGAGTTCGGCTTCCATGTTATCAGCGTTTGTTACGAAGTAAGGTGATAAGTAACCTCTGTCGAACTGCATACCTTCAACGACATCAAGATTTGTTTCCGTACCTTTTGCTTCTTCGACTGTGATAACGCCGTCTTTACCGACTTTATCCATTGCGTCAGCAATAAGTTTTCCTATTGTAGGGTCGTTATTAGCTGAGATTGAGCCAACCTGTGCGATTTCCTTATTCTCTTTAATCGGCTGTGAAAGTTCTTTTAAACCTTTTACCAATTCGATAACTGCAAGGTCAATACCTCTCTTTAAATCCATTGGATTTGCACCGCCTGTAACGTTCTTTAAGCCTTCTCTGAAGAGTGACTGAGCAAGAACTGTTGCGGTTGTCGTACCGTCACCGGCTACGTCTGAAGTCTTTGAAGCAACTTCTTTAACCATCTGCGCACCCATGTTTTCAATAGGGTCTTCAAGTTCGATTTCCTTTGCGACTGTGACACCATCTTTTGTAACTGTCGGTGCACCGAATTTCTTGTCGATGATTACATTACGTCCTTTCGGACCTAAAGTAACCTTTACTGCGTTAGCAAGTTTATCAACACCCTTTAAGAGCGCTGACCTTGCTTCTGTATCAAAACTAATGATTTTTGATGCCATAATATTTTTAACTCCTTTTTTTAGTTTAAATTAAATAATTGCATAAATGTCTGATTCTCTCATGATCAAATATTCTTCGTTATCGAAAGTTACTTCGGTACCGGAATATTTACCATAAAGAATTTTGTCGCCAACTTTTACTTCAAGGGCAGTGACTTTACCGTCATCTGAAACTCTGCCTTTACCTACGGCAACGATAACTCCCTGCATAGGTTTTTCCTTTGCTGTATCGGGTATGATGATACCTGAAGCAGTTTTTTCTTCAGCCTTAGAAGGCAATACAACAACCCTGTCTGCCAAGGGTTTAATGCTTAATTTACTCATTTGTGAATCCTTTCAATTATTTTAAATTACTGTTAATTAGTGATTTATATTGTAATATTAGCACTCGTCTAATATTAGTGCTAAAATAGTAAGAATGAATTGAATTGTCAAGACCATTATCATAGAATATTCGGATAAAATATAAAACCGTCAAATATGACTACTATAATTTAAGAGCTTGGAACAAGGATTATAACTCATAAAGGCGGATTTTCTAAGATTTTTATTGGGTTTTTTATTATTACTCAAAGATATTTACTGTTTTTAGCTATAATAAAGAAATTTAGCAATGGAAACTATGGTAAAATACTTGAAACGAAAGTTCTCAGATGCTTTCCTCCAGTAAGGTATAGGAGCCCTAACTATGAGTAACTTTTACAGGACTCAGAAGATACGCATTAAAACTAAAGAAAAATTATCTCCTGCTTATTTTGATAGTATCCGCTGACTTATACATATTTTTACTTGATGACATTAAAATAACAATCTTGTCTTTTGATTTTAATATTCTTGATTTTGAAAGAGTATGCAGCAATAAATTTGTAACATCGGTATCAGACATTGTTTTATTTATTTTGATGCTAAAAACTCCCCATCGGAAATGATTGAGAACATTAATTAATTTATTTTCGGTTATACAAATTATTTCAGTATTTACCCTGTATGAAGAAAGATATTTAGGTGAATTACCAGTTACTGAGTACGTGACGATTGCTTTTGCTTTAATTTCATTCGCAAGAGTAATTGCACTTTTGCATAGTGCCTGAAGCTGATTTTCGGATTCTTTGTAAACATTAAGAATCGGTTTCCTGTATATTTCAATTCTTCTGATGATCTTTTCCATAGTCCTGACAACGTTTTCAGGGTCAACTCCAACCGAAGTTTCACCGGAAAGCATAACGCAGTCAGTACCGTCAAGAATAGAATTAGCCACATCCGTTGCTTCGGCGCGTGTTGGTATTCTGCTATTAGTCATACTTTCGAGCATCTGTGTTGCAGTAATGACGGGTTTATTCAAAGCATTGCATTTCTTTATTATTATCTTCTGCAGAACTGGTACATCTTCGGGAGAAATCTCGACACCCATATCACCGCGAGCGACCATTATAACGTCTGCAGCATCAATAATTTCATCTATGTTTTCAATAGCTTCAGGTCTTTCTACCTTTGCAACAATAGGTACTGACTTACCGAATTTAGTTATGAGTTTTCTTAACTGAATAATATCATCGGCTTTTCTTACGAAGCTGAGGGCTACGGCATCTACATTATTTTTCAAACCAAACAGCAAGTCTTCCTTATCCTTTGCCGTTAAAGAGGGGAGTGAAAGTCTTGTATCGGGTAGGTTTATTCCTTTGTGCTCTTTAAGAATTCCTCCTTTTAAAACGATGCATTCAACTTCATTTACAGTTTTAGAAATAATTCGCATCCTGAGGAGACCGTCGTCCATTAGAATATATTCGCCTTTCTTAACATCATTAACGAAATGCTTGTACGTTGTCGAAATACGGTTTTCATTTCCGATAATATTCTTATATGTTATAAATAACTTTTTACCTGATAAAAGCCTTATCGAATTATTTTCAAGTTTGCCTACACGTATTTTGGGACCCTGCAAATCCTGCATTATAGGAATAAAGACATTAGTCTGCTTTGACGCCTTACGGATATTATGAATATACTCAAGCTGTGTAGTTCTATCTCCGTGAGAAAAATTAAGTCTGGCTACATCCATTCCTTTTTTAATCAAAGATGAAAGAATTTTTACTCTTGAAGAAGCGGGTCCGATTGTACAAATAATTTTGGTTTTGTTAATCATAAAGTAATATAGGGATTTATTTTATTCTTTATTCCTTTTTATAAAATTACCTATTTAATATTTTATATAAAACATACTAAAATAAAGATGAAGAATTTAAAGAACAAAGTTGTATTTATAACGGGAGCTACGAGCGGAATTGGCAAAGCATGTGCGGTAGATTTTGCAAAGCTTGGTGCAAATATATTAATTTGCGGAAGAAGAGCCGACAGGCTTGAAAAGACTGCTAACGAAATACACAAAAAGTACAAAGTTAAGGTCTTTGCTTTTGAGCTGGATGTTAGGAATTTCGATGAAGTAAATGAAGCGATTGATATACTACCAAAAGAATGGAAAAAGATTGAAGTGCTTGTGAACAATGCCGGACTTTCGCGGGGGCTGAATAAAATACAGGAAGGTGTACTTTCAGACTGGGAAGAAATGCTTGATACTAACGTGAAGGGTCTGCTTTACGTGACAAAATGCGTACTGCCATTGATGCTGAAAAACAAACGGGGGCATATAATAAATATAGGTTCGATTGCCGGGCGGGAAATATACCCGGGAGGGAATGTTTACTGTGCTTCGAAATCGGCTGTGGATTACATTACTAAGGGTATGAGGGTTGATTTAATTGACAAGGGGATTAAAGTTTCAACCGTTGACCCCGGTCTTGTGAATACTGAATTTAGTCTTGTAAGGTATCACGGTGATAAGGATAGGGCAAAATCAACATACAAAGGACTGAAACCTCTAACGGGAAAGGATATAGCTGAAGTTGTGATATTCGTTGCAACACGCGATGAGAATCTTAACATAGCTCAGGTTACTGTTTTTCCGAAAGCACAGGCTTCAGCAACAATATCTTACAGAAAATAATTATATAATTAACATTATGAAAAAGTTTATATTTACTATATTAATAACGATGTTAGCATTGCCTATTTATAGTCAATGGTCGTCAAATAATACAATTAATAATTCAGTTGTAATAGCTCCTAACAATCAGGCAACACCAAAAATTATTTCGGATAATGACGGCGGAGTGATAATGGTCTGGCAGGATAACCGAACAGGTTCAAGCTCATCATTTGGCGATATATATGCGCAGAGATTTGACAAGTTCGGGTTTAAGCAATGGGGAGATTCGAACGGACTATCGATAGCAGTGAAACCCATTCTTGAGAGATATTACAGTATTTGCACTGACGGAAAGGGAGGAATAATAATCTTATGGGAGGATAATCCAAATCCAACGACGACAATAATAAAAGGTCAGCGAGTTTCGAAAAGCGGTATAAAAATGTGGAGTGACACGGGATACGTTGTAGCAGGATACGGAAACAGACAGGCGACACCGAGGGTTGCATACGATAATAACGGGGGATGTTTTTATTCATACTATTCGAGCGAAATATCATCCAACGATTATGAAATCAAGGTGAACAGGCTTGACAGCAACGGAGTGAATCTCTGGGGAACAGGGAATTACGTGTGCCAGTCACCGGGAAACCCTTCAGATATAAGCGTTTGCCGTACTTCTGACGGCGGATTCTTCCTTGTATGGGGCGACCCCAGAAATTCTATAATTAATGAGACAGACCTATACATGCAGAAGGTAAATTCTTCGGGTAATGCACTCTGGCAGGTAAACGGACTGCCTTTATGCGTAAGGCGGTTTACACAGCAGTATCAGAATGTCATGCCGGATAATAACGGCGGAGCTTTTGTTGCTTGGACAGACAGGCGTGATTCAATTTCAAACGATATATACGCGGCAAGAGTGAGATGGAACGGTACATTTCCAAGAGTTGATACATCGGCAGCGCTTGTTGTTGATAATTTCGAGCAGTACAGGTCGGAGCTTGCGCCTGATATGAAAGGCGGGGCGATAATAACCTGGTATGATTACCGCAACGGACCGGCATTTCCTTTTAACATT
>JBHELA010000278.1:0-5779 GCA_041859005.1 Ignavibacteria bacterium | reverse complement strand
GAAGAGCTTGCGAAGAAGATGAACATAACAGTTAACGAAGTGATAGCACTGAAGAAAAAACTTAAGAGGTTTTTAAAGGAGAAGGTGAAAGCAGACGTAAACACATACAAGAAGGAGGAGTATGAGGAGAAGCTGGCTCTTTCTAACTTTAAGTACTAGTTGATAGTTGAGAACATAACAAACATCATGAACATTTTATTTGAACACAGGAGTATTAGATGATATCAGTTTCATTTATCCTACAGCCATTTTCACTGTATCTTTTCTTAAGTACGGTGGTATTGGTTTTTGGAGTTCCCAAACGATGTTCATTGGTTTTGAATCAGTATAACTAATAAATTTGGCATCACCAAGGAATACGTAGGACAAAGTGTTACCATACTCATCTTCATTCTTTTCTCTGACAAATAAAAGAATTATTTTATTTGTTTCAATATGGTTGATATAAGATAATCCTTTTCCTTTTTCAGGTCTTGCCGAGTTTTGAGATTGCCAGTGGAAAAGTTTATCATTTATAGCATAATCTTTATAAAGTGTTGTTGGTGAAAAATCCTCTTCTGATTTTATTAAATCTATAAAAAGTAATTCCGTGTTAATATCTTTGTTTTCAGCAACTCCTTCTCTGTTTGATGATTTTATTGTAAACGTATGAAATCCGAATGCGCATAAAATTTGCTCTCTTGTGTATCTGCTATGCAGTTTTAGTGGCTGAGGATATGGGAGATAAGATTCTATTTCAATAAAGTTAATTCTGTCTATAAGTATTTCAAGAATTTCTATTATTTCCTCAACTAAAACTTTGTTTGAACCGATTTCATTAATGCTTTCTTGCAATGATGAGAATCGGTCTGGTAATTGCCAGATATCATAGTGCAGCATTAATGCCATTTTCTGCTCGATAATACTAAGAGATTTTAAATCAACATTAAAATTGTTTTTTGCAAGTTTCAGTATGAAATTGAAGTAAGATGTTGAACTGCAGGATAACCATTTTTTGCTAATTGCTCTATATATCTCGATTTCATTTAGTTTTGAATAATTATTTATTTGGTTTGCTTCAGCGCAAAGGCGTTTCCAATTACCTTTTTTGTATATTAATTTAATTGGTATATGATAAAAATCAGTAAAGTTTTTAAGAGTAAGCGGTAAATGAGTTTGGTGTCTAAAATTAGCGATTTTATTTAAAATCTGTCTTCTGTTTAGGGATGTAGCTTCAATTATGTTTTGAAGAATATAATCTTTAGCTTTTTCTTCAAGTATTATTGAACACCCGATAGGAAGATGTGGGAAGTTATCTTCTATTTCTTTTGCCGTAGATGTGTTTGTTTTACCAATTAGAGATCTAAATTTCCCTTCGTAGTCATATTCAGGTCGGGAGTTACCAACAAAATCAAGAACAGTTAAACACTCTTTCCCCTCGGCGAGTCTCAGACCGCGACCGAGCTGTTGAAGAAAGATGGTTAAACTTTCTGTCGGACGAAGAAAAAGAATGGTATCAACTTCGGGAATATCAATACCTTCATTAAATATATCAACAACGAATAAATAATTAATTGATTTATCTTTTAACTTTCGACGGACTTCGTCTCTGTTTCTGGAATTACTACTAACAAGATATTCTGCTTTTAAATTAGCTAATGTGAATTTATTAGTCATATATTCTGCATGTTCTTGTGTAACACAAAAGCATAGAGCACGAACATCATTTAAATCTGTTAAATATTTTTGAAGATTTGATATTATTTCCCCCACACGAATGTCGCTATGAGTATAAATTCTTGTTGATTCGCTCGGAAGATATCTACCATTCTTCCATTCGGCATGCGAAAGATCAATACTGTCTGTTATGCCAAAATATTGGAATGGGCAGAGAAGCTTTCTATTTAACGCTTCCGGCAATCTGATTTCTGCTGCAATAGTATTTGAAAAATCTTCTAAAATATCTTCACCGTCCATTCTTTCAGGTGTTGCCGTAAGACCAAGGAGAATTTTCGGACTGAAGTAATTAATAATAGGGCGATAACTTGCTGCTGCTATATGATGGACTTCATCAACAATAATAAAATCGTAGTATGCGTTTGATAGATTTAAATTATCGATTCTGTTATTTAAAGTTTGAACAGAAGCAAAAACATGGTTGAACTTAACTGGCTCTTGTCCATCAACCCACAACTCACCAAAATTATTGTCCCTTAAAATCCCTCTAAAGGTTGCCTGTGCCTGAAGAAGAATTTCTTTCCTATGAGCAACGTATAGAAGTTTTGCAGAGGCGTTATTGTTTTTAAACTTTTTATAATCAAATGCAGAAACGACTGTTTTACCAGTACCAGTAGCAGCTACGATTAGGTTTCTAAATCTATTGTGAACGACTCTTTCTGTTTCGAGATTTTCAAGGATTTCGTCTTGGAAAGGAAGGGGGGTTATATTGAAGTATGTGTGATAATCATTTTTATCAAGATTCCTCTCTCTTCGAAGAGCTTTGCTTAATTTTTCTTGATGAAGTTCAGGATTGTAAAGTTCGAAATCATTATCTTTCCAATATGTTTCAAAAGTTTTTTGAAATTTATCAATTATGTGCTTTACTTCTTTTGTGGTAACTTTGATATTCCATTCAAGACCGTTGGTTAGGGCTGAGCGAGAAATATTTGAAGACCCTATATAGCCGGTATGGTATCCAGTATTTCTAAAGAATAGGTATGCTTTAGCATGAAGACGTTCGTTATCAGTATTATAAGAGACTTTTATTTCAGTATTTTTGAGACTGGACAGATAATCAACAGCTTTCAGATCAGTTGCGCCCATATAAGAGGTAGTAATAATTTTAAGTTTGCCCCCGTTTTCAGTGAATTCCTTTAGTTCATTTTCGAAAATTCTTATACCAGTCCATTTTATAAATGAAACAAGAAAACAAACAACATTTGATGATAATATTTCTTTTCTAATTTCACTTTCGAGAGAGATACCTGCATTACTTCCAGTAAATAATTCACTTTGAGATAATCTTGTATATGGCGTAATTTCCTTCAGATGTTTTTCAAAATCTATAAAGCGTGGGTCTATTTTATCTAAAATAGCGGTTAGTATTTTGCCATTAGATTCAACGATATCATCTTCAAAATCTTGAGTAACTAATTCTTGCGAGAGGTATATAATAACTTTATTAACAATTTCAATTTGTTTCTGGATACTATCCTGACCGGAAATCAAGCTAAGAGCAAATTGAATTTTATCAATAAGATATTGAGATAGGACACGTGCTGCTTCGGCTTTATCAAGTGATATTTCTTTAATAAAAAATTTATCTTTATTGAGCAATTCAAGTTTTGAAGCAAGGATCTTGTTAATTAAATCTTCGTATAAGCCAAGTTGTACGGTATCCATAATATTAATTCTTATTTATTAAGATTGAAAAGTTTGTGTTCTGTGTTTCTCAAGATTATCCTGGGATGGATGATAATCAGAATTATTAGGTAAGAACATTTGCTTGCCTTCAAATTTTCTAATGGAATAATCGCTGAGTTCTTCTCTGAATATATTACTTCCAGAAATAATTACCCTATAGTTAACATCTATCGATATTAAACCTCTATCGAATGCACGATGAAGATTGGGGCATAAAGCAATTCCGTTTGAGATAGTACCATCGTAACTTTTGCTAAAAGGAACGATGTGACAGGCATCTATCATAGAAACACTTATATTAGCATCTATGTGCATTCCTGAGATACAGCAAGTGTAATTATAGATTTTCGGGATTTCTCTTTTGAAAAGACCACCGCGCATAAAGACTTCTTCTTCATCTTCTTGTTCGATTAATTTTTTCATTTTTGCGGAGTATTTTGCGGGGGATTCACGAAGAATATCATCCTCAATTTTAGAGAACAGTTTTTCCTGTGTTGAAGCTGACCTGACGATTCTATCTTTTGTTTGAGGGAAAAATTCATTAAGTAATATCTGTGATAGAGCGGTGTTTGATTCATAATTTAATGCAAGATTAAATAAGTCATAAGCAATTACTGCACATTCAACAAGGGCATTCAAGTTTGAAAGAGAGACTCTAAAGTTTAAATTACTTACCTGATTTTTAGGAATAAGCTTCCAGAATGTACTGCTTTTCAGATGGTAGAATGGGTATGCAATATTGCATGTATGGTTTGAAACAACAAGCAAGCTCCAGTTTGCTTTAAACAAAGAAATTAGTTCGGGGGATATAAAGATTATATCATCTTTAAGCTTACCGTTTTTATACATTTGTAATATTGAGATTAGAAGCACAGGTTTATGGGGAGCGGGAACGCCGTGTGTTCTGTCAACCCTGAGGTTTTTAAACTGCTTTATGTATTTTTGAAGGGGTTGTATCATCTTTATTCAGAAAATCTTTTTTCATCCGAATTTATACACGATGTATATACCGATGGTTACAAATTATTTTTAAGTTAGGAATATTTTTTGTAAGATACAATGCAGGTTTGAGGGAAGGGAGAGCAGGGAGAGCAGAGGATCCCCGATAGAAACATTCGGGGAGGGAGAGTCTCGAAAAGTCGGGATGTTCGCCACGTCGAATCTACGACTCAAACGCACAGGTAAAGCAGATATAACATAAATGACAGAATATGGATTGATACTATACCGGGTGAATTATTTACTCATTTAGGTTTACGCCGTATTTGTATGTTTTCCATATTTCTGCTAACTTTGTTTCAGGGAGCACGTATAATATATTGTCTAATAAGGTGTTCTTGAATGTGTACTCTGAAAAACAGCCGGACATGGACACAAATTTTCAGATGTATGAACCTCATTTTATTAGACTTAAATTCAGTTTGTGCGAAACTTAAAATGAAACAATGGACGTTTCCGGAGCGAATTTATTAGGGAGTATTGTTGCTTTAACAATTTTAATCACTTGCAGTTTGATTTTTATTGTTAGATTGCTCGGATTGTCGGAAATCGAATATTGGCTGGGAATAGTTTTCATCCTGACTTCTTTGCCGGTTACGTTTTTATTGTTCAGTGCAGGCGTGTATAACAGACCTGCAATTTATTATATTCAGCTTTGCCTTATGTTAGCTTTCATCCTGGCAGAGCTATTCCTTGACTATATATTTAAAGTTGATTTCAGGAATACCGGATGGATGGTGATTGCTTATGCGGTATTGTTCTTTGCGGCAACGGGCGGTATGATAGGGATTGCATCATTATCAGGAAGGATTTATTCTGTATTTTCGGTTTTGTTGTTTTTGTTGATGGCTTTTCTGGCATTCTATCAGCGGTTAAAAACAGGAATGTAAAATATAAAAACGAATTATATAAATATTATACTTAATTAATATTGTATGGAATTGAACGTAACTAAAACAAACAGCACAAAAATTATACTGGTAATCGGCTATATTTCAGGATTTACCGGCTTGATTCTTTCAGCATGGAGCGCTGTCAATTATTTGATTTATTCGGAATGGTTAGTCGTTCCGTCAAGAGTAGGTTTGTTTCTTTGTGTCATAGCTGCTGTTCTGATTGCAAAGCATAGAGTCAGTTCGAAAAAACAATAACACATTGATTTATAACGCAGACCGCTTATACGTCACGGATTAAGGTATTAAAAATTATTGTTTTCAGGGTTTCATTAAACACTAATACCCCTGCAAATTGTTTTTGCAGGGCGTTTTAATTCCTAAGATTGCATCCAGCAGGCAATCTGCAACAGCGATTGAAAGCACTGCATCATCCGTGAAATCGGATTTTTTAGAGAACAGTTTGAAGTCAATAGTTTTTACAT
>JBHELA010000128.1:0-4070 GCA_041859005.1 Ignavibacteria bacterium | reverse complement strand
CCCGCATTCGTAGCTCAGTTGGTAGAGCAGCTGACTCTTAATCAGCGGGTCAGGGGTTCGAGTCCCCTCGAGTGTACGAGAATAAAACCCTTTAGGCATTATTGCTTAAAGGGTTTTTTGTAATAATAAAGTGTTGGTAATAGCAGTCCCGATTAATCGGGACGGGTCATGGGTTCGAGTCCCATCGAGTGTACGAAGTTAAGCCCTTTTGGCATTCATGCTTAAAGGGCTTTTGTTTTAAAATATTGTTCGTAATACTATTTTGAAGGTACCTGTTTTCATTTTGATAAATCCAAATAAAATTTAACATCCATTTTATGGTTTAAAATATATAATATATCATTTCTTTAATCTTGAATGTTTTTAGAAATATAAGTGTTAGTACATTTATCATTTAATTAAACTAAGTAATAGTATGGAAAAAATCTTGAGTAATTCAAAGCTGTTTATTGCAGCGGCAGTATTATGTGTAATTGGTTTATCGGGCGTGTTAAGTTCGTGCAATGTTTCGACTGCAAATCTTACAGAAGTAAAAGTGTGTTCTTCTTTAAACGGTAGTGAATGCAGCAATGACGTATCTTCATTTCCTGCAGATGTTCCGGCTATTTATTGTTCTGCGAGTCTTAATAATGCCCCAGCGGATACAAAGGTAACTTTTGAATGGAAGCATGAAGGAGTCAGCATGGGCAAGGCAGAATTGAATGCTGAAAGCGGTTTTGTTAACTCGACTTTTAAGCCTACATCTACTTTGGAGCCGGGTAAATATTCAGTAAGTGTAAAACTCGCTACTGATAACTCAACCCCGATAACAAAAGAATTTACAATAGAGTAAATATTAATAGTATAGCAGTTTTAGCTAAGCCCGGTAAGTATGTTATTTACCGGGCTTTTTGTTGTCTTGTTGGATATGTTTTCCTGAGGATATGAGGCTGTGTGAAAACCTTATTTTGGTTATAATGATTAGATCCCCGCCAAGATCACGCGGGGATGACAATTTTTTTTGATGGTTTTGTTAGGAAACCCAATTTTATTTTAATAGCGAACTATTTCTAAGGTTAATATTTACTATTTTCACTTGCATTTTAAGGTATTAAAAACTAAAATTGAGTATGTAAAAGAATATGAGCGCCAAAAAACTTAAAAAAACCAAAATATTAATTATAGAGGATAATCGCCTACTTCGTGAGGGGATTACCGTTATGATTAATGGTCAGCAGGATTTAAAGGTCATTGGTGCTATAAGCGATACCGAGAAATCATTGGAAAAAGCATTTGAACTTAAACCCGATGTGATAATAGTTGACCTTGGCTTAAGCAATCAGAACAGTCTGGATATTGTAAAATCAATCAAAGATAAATATCCGGAATTCAAAATAATTGTAATGGACCTTCTTCCGATAGAATCGGATATACTGGATTTTGTCAAGGCAGGGGTTTCAGGTTTTATTCTCAAAGATGCAATGGTTCATGACTTCCTGAGAACAGTCAGGTTAGTTGCGTCAGGAGAGAAAGTTCTTCCGCCTCATATGACCGGTTCACTCTTTACACAAATTATTGAAACAGCGATTAACTCCAAAAAGAAAATTGACCTGAAAGATGCTGTTGTTATGACAAGAAGAGAAAAAGAAGTTATTGAGCTAATAGGCGACGGACTTACAAATAAGGAAATCGGGCTAATCCTTCACCTGTCGCCATTTACGGTGAAAAGCCATGTGCATAATATACTCGAGAAAATGGCATTGCACACAAGACTTCAGATAGCAAAATATTCCTATGCAAATAAAGAATTTAAAGACGCTTCAGACTCCGCTCCGCAATCGGATAAATAACTAATCCATATGGGTTAGATCCTTTTTCGTTCCTCTGCACTATTACAAAATAAGTATCCTTTCTATATCTTTATCAAGAAGACTTATTAAATATGAGATTAAAACATTTCATATAAAATTAATGACAGCCTAAAAGGTTGTCTTAAAAGAAAGGAACTAAATTATGTTTAACAGGATATCCAAATTAGCGTTTGGCTTTTTAATGCTTGCAATGTTCTTTACAAGTATTACGGAAGCACAAACAAAGAAATCAGTTTATCCGATATTTTCAATCAGTCCGTTAGCGGGTGTTCAATTTCCTGTTGGTGGTTTGAATGATGCTTATGGTCCAAGCTGGAATGCGGGTCTGGAAGTTGCTTTGGCAATAAACAGAGAAACCTCATTCTTTTTAAACGGAACATATTATAACATGCCAAGAAAGACAGATGCGGGAGCCGGTCCGGATGCAAGTTATATAGGGATTACAGTGGGACCCAGATATGTGTTCACGAGTCCTAAAGTGAAAGCCAAGTTTTTCCTTGAAGCAGGAGTAGGTGTTTATATGTTCACAAGGAAAGAATATAACACTGTTACAACACCAGTCGTAACAGTTCCGAGCGAATCAACGACTAATTTCGGCGTAAATGTAGGACCGGGAGTAATTATACCTCTTGGTGATGTTGCGGACTTGGTTATGAAAACAAAGCTCCATTATTCATTCGAATCAGGTGGTTCAGGCGGTTCACGTACATTTGTTGCGGCAGTAATAGGTGTAGATTTTAAACTTTGATACTAATTAATTTAAATCAGGTCTGCTATTTACGAAAACAGCAGACCTGTTTAGTAATTGTTTAATAAATGTAATTTAAATTTAGTAACAAACAAATGAAAACAACAATAATAACAAAACTAAATAAAATTATAGGGGGATTTACAGGTATATCCATCGTAATTCTGGCAATGGTTTTGCTTTTACCATATTCAACTTTCTCGCAATGGCAAGGTATGCCTGTTTCCGTTGCGGCAAATAACCAGATTAACCCTGTAATGACTACCGACGGAAGCGGCGGTGCAATAGTTGCATGGCAGGACAAGCGAAACGGTAAATCCGAAATATTCGCACAGAGAATGAATGCCAATGGTCTTCCGATATGGTCAGGTAACGGTATCCCAATTTGCACTTTGGACAGCAGTTTTAACCCTGCAATCGTGAGCGACGGCACGGGCGGTGCAATAATCGTATGGGAATCTTATAGAGGGAGCGTTACGACAGATATCTTTGCACAAAAGGTAAACTCAATGGGTGCGGTTATGTGGACTCTTGACGGATTACCTGTCTGCACGGTAGTATTTGAACAGGATACAATAGCAATGATAAGTGATGATTTAGGCGGTGCAATAATAACATGGCAGGATTATCGCAGTAATACAGGTTTTGCTGACATTTATGCACAGCGCATAGGTCCATCAGGAACGATGATATGGACTGCGGACGGTGTGAATATATGTAATCAGGCAGCTGCACAGCGTGGTCCGAAACTTGTTTCAGACGGATTAGGCGGTGCATTTATCACATGGTTTGACCATCGTGCCGGTGATTATGATATATACACACAGCGTATCGGCAATGCAGGTGCGGTGCAGTGGACAACAAACGGAGTAGCAACATGTACGTTTGCATCTGACCAATTAAGACCAGATATTTGCAGTGATGGTGCAGCAGGTTTTATTGTAACCTGGTCAGACTTCAGAAGTACGACTGATTTTAATATTTATGCTCAGAGACAGGGTCCATCGGGTGCGATAATTTGGGCGGTTGACGGAGTTGTGATGAACAACAATGTTGCATACGCACAATCCGAACCCAAAATAGTTACAGACGGAATTGGCGGAGCTATTATTTCCTGGACAGATAACAGAGCGGGTGTAGCACCCGGGACAGCCGATATTTATGCACAGCGTGTTAATTCAACGGGAGCCGTTCAATGGACAGCAACAGGAATTATTATCTGTACTTCCGTGAATGACCAGATTAAATCACAGCTTGTGAGCGACGGAAACAACGGCGCTTATATAGTGTGGGAAGATCATAGAAATGCAGGTAATTCAGATATCTATGCCCAGAGAATAGCTTCAGATGCTGCAATTACATGGTCAGCGAACGGTTTTGGAATCAGCACTGTGGGATTCGACCAGCTTAATCCGATGATAGTCAGCAATGGCAATCTTGGTGCATTAGTAGTATGGCAGGATTACCGCAGC
>JBHELA010000346.1:0-4103 GCA_041859005.1 Ignavibacteria bacterium | reverse complement strand
AAGATATCTGTCTAAGAACGAAAGTTTCTTTGTAAGTTTTTCCATTTAATAGATTATATTAAAAATAAATCCAACCAGCATTATTCCAAAACCCACAATACCAAAGAATATAAAAATCATTTGAATCTTTAAAACTTTTTTCAGAATGATAGCTTCGGGAAGCGATAAAGCAATTACTGACATCATGAATGCGAGTGCAGTACCGAGCGAAGCACCTTTTTCTATAAGAACTGATACTATTGGAATTATACCTGCTGCATTAGAGTACAAAGGAATGCCGATTAATACAGAAAGAGGAACTGACCACCAGGCATCTTTACCCATGATGCCTGCCATAAAGTCTTCTGGAACGTATCCATGTGCACCCGCACCGACGCCTACACCAATAATTATATACAACCAAACTTTACCGACAATATCTTTTACTGCAATGTATCCGCTTTCAATTCTATCCTGCAGTGTCATTTTTTCTTCTACTGATTCATGTTTACCGCTTTTTATTTCATACACCCATTCTTCTACGTATTTTTCAAGTTTGAGCTTGCCTATAATATATCCCGAAACGATAGCTATTAATAACCCCATTGATACATATATGGCAGCAGTCTGCCAGCCGAATAATCCGAAAAGAAGCACTACCGCTATTTCGTTTATCATCGGTGCTGCAATGAGGAATGAAAGTGTAACGCCAAGAGGAACGCCTTCTTCAACAAAGCCAATGAATAAAGGTACGGCAGAACAAGAACAGAAGGGAGTGAATATTCCGAGTACTGATGCAAGAACATTTCCAAGGAATAAGGATTTTTTCTCAAGCAGTGCTCTTGTTTTTTCGGGAGAGAAGTATGTCCGTATAATGCCCATTACGAAGACTATTAATGTAAGAAGCATTAACACTTTTGGGACTTCGAAAATAAAGAATTCGATACCGCGAGCGTATCCTTCTTTTATGGATGATAGTCCGGTTAAATCGTTTACAGCGAAAAAAAGTTTTTCGAGGTTAAAGTATATTAGAAACCATAAGGCAATTAATGATAATACAAACCAGATATTGTTTTTTAAGTTCTTCGTATTTTTATCCAAAATATTTTTGTAATAAAACAATCTTACTTCACGATTAACGACTTACCCTGTATTTGCTCTTCGCTATGAGCCATCAGCTACGAGCCATCAGCTATCATCTTTCATCCATTGGAGAAGTGTGGACTTTGTCGGCAGTTTTCCGCTTAACTTCACCACACCGTTTATCACAAGTCCCGGAGTCTGCATAATACCGAAAGACATTATATCCTTTAGTTCAGTGACCTTCTGAATATCTGCAGTGATGTTGTTTTCTGCTGCCGTATCAAAACACATTCTTTCGAGTTCTTTGCATCTTGCACAGCCCGTACCAAGTACTTTTATTTCAAGCATAAAATTAGTATTTATATAGTTTTTAAGAATTCATCTACTTTAGATCTAATGCTGTCTCTGATAGATGCAATCTTTAATAATTTATCGGCTTCTATCCCCGTCAGTGATGAGGGGTCTTCGAACGACCAGTTGATTTTCTTTAGTGTTCCGGGAAATACAGGACATCTTTGACCCGAGGCCTCATCACATACTGTTATTACATAGTCGTACAATCTTCCTTCTTTAAAGAAGGTAAAGACATCCTTTGTCGGATTTTTGGATATGTCAATGCCGATTTCTGACATAGACTTGACGACAAGGGGATTAAGTGTTCCGGGTTCGAGACCTGCACTTTCGGAATAGAATTTCTCGTCGTGATATGTATTCACGAAAGCCTCTGCCATCTGGCTTCTGGCACTGTTGTGAATACAGACGAACAATATTTTTATCTTTTCCATTTATTATTTAATTAATTTGTTCAAGATTAATAATCCACGATGTTCGTTTCAGTTTTTATCTCTTTGCCTGAAATAATATCTGTGGAAATCCATTCTTATCGTCTTCTATCCGCGTTCAAATCTTTTCTTTAATCTTTTTCTCTTTGCTTGAAAAATGTCTTAATCAGTAAGAATGGTCAATATCTTTTCATTTGTGCCGTTTCTAATCTCTATCTTTTATATTTGATAATCTTAACAGCAACCGCTGCCTGGTTCACAGCAAGTAATTGGCTTATCAGCATATACGTTTATGCTTATAAGGTTTACGCCTGATTCTTTAAACTTTTTAAGTTCCTCTTCGGAAATAAATTTCAGATAAATATCATCAGGGATTTCAATTACTCTTTCTTTTTGAACCTTTATGTTTTCAAATCCTGTCTTTTCAATGATTCCAAGATACTCTTCTTTCTTTATAGCGCCTGAAACGCAGCCTGCATAAAGTTCGGCACCTGCTTTGATGGACGCAGGAAGTTCTCCTGAGGCAACTACATCGGACACAGAAAAATGGCCGCCCGGTTTTAATACCCTGTATATTTCCTGAAAAGCTTTTGTTTTATCTGGAACGAGGTTCAATACGCAGTTACTGATTATAACATCCGCCTTGTCGGCTGTTACGGGCATACTTTCAATATCACCGTACCTGAACTCAACGTTGTTAAAACCGAGCTTATCCGCATTCTCACGAGCTTTGTTAATCATCTCCTCAGTGAAATCAATTCCGATAACTTTTCCTTTTTCACCTGAGATTGCACGGGCAACAAAGGTATCATTGCCCGCACCTGAGCCAAGGTCGATTACAACATCATTTTCTTTTATGAGAGCAAATTCAGTGGGAAGTCCGCAGCCAAGTCCGAGGTCGGCTTCAGGATTATAACCTTTTAGATTAGAATAATCTTCTGAGAAGATTGTGTAGTCAACTCCGGTGCAGCTTCCGACTCCGCAGCACGAAGCTTCGTTAACAGTTTTGGACTGGTTTGCTATTTCAGCGTATTTCTCACGTACTACTTCTTTAATTTCTTTTGGGTTTTCCATATTATAATTTTTAAGGTTTAATAGATAATCATTTCCTTATTTAACGAAATGATTATGAATTAGTTACAGCACAAAATATTCCTGTCAACTCCCGTTATTTTTTTCCTGTCGCTTTTAATCGTATCGTCGTCTTCAATCTGCATTTGAATGTAAAGTAGTGCGTTAGAAGCGAGAGGGTCGGGTTCGGGGTTTATCTTATAGTTTATCCACTTCCCGTCCTTCCAGTCCACTATAAGCCCCGCTTCGCGCAGAATGCTAAGGTGTTTAGAGACAGTAGAAGTTGCGAGGTTAAGAATCTCGCGTATTTCGCAGACACAGAGGGATTTTCTCTGAAGCATTTTAATTATTCTTATCCTGCTGCTATCGGAGAGTGCCTTGAATATTTTTTCCTGTTTATCAAGCATAGTAATTTATCATTTCGTTAAATATAGAAATGACAGGGAAATTATGCAAGGTATTTAATCACTTTGGGTTTAATTTCTCGTTGCTTGCAGCAAGATCTGATAGTTTTTTAACTTGTAAAGTCCCATAGGGACTAAATATTTATTCTTTGTTTTCAAAGTCCCGTAGTCCCGTAGGGACTAAATATTTATAGCTATTGATTTCTATAATTATAAAGTCCCGTAGGGACGACATACTTGTTAATAAGATACCTGCTGCTTCCAGCGGGGAGACTCATTTGAAAAATTATCAGGATGTTGCGTACTCATAAATATTATATAATTGGTTTAATATTAATAAATAATTGTATATTTTAGTGCGATGAACAAATTTACTTTCAGATGGCTGATAAGTGCTGTTAACATAAGATCGGACAGC
The DNA here is from genome assembly GCA_041859005.1 of Ignavibacteria bacterium. Taxonomy (GTDB): domain Bacteria; phylum Bacteroidota; class Ignavibacteria; order Tepidaquicellales; family Tepidaquicellaceae; genus CAIKZJ01. The sequence goes on along the minus strand of JBHELA010000346.1, from coordinate 366 downwards.
GACAAGGAATACGCAATAAGCAGTTTAAAAGGCAGCATCTACATGAAGGGGGCGAACCTTTGGTATCTGGTTAGTTCTGCGATACTTGCGTCGATAGGGCTTGATACGAATTCTCCCGCGGTTATTATCGGTGCGATGCTTATATCTCCGCTTATGTCGCCCATACTTGGAATAGGTCTGAGCGTAGGTATATATGACAAAGAGCTGCTGATAGCGTCCTTTAAGGAATTCGTATTTGCGATTATACTCAGTCTTTTTATCAGTACGTTATATTTTATTCTTTCACCTCTTGGGTCAGTAACACATGAATTGGTCGTAAGGACGACTCCTACAATGCTTGATATTGGCGTAGCCCTCTTCGGAGGA
>JBHELA010000313.1:0-4130 GCA_041859005.1 Ignavibacteria bacterium | reverse complement strand
GAGAATACGATATAATGTAAAGAAAAGACCATACTTTCTTTGAATGATAAAATATGATAAAACGGGAAAAATGGAGGTAAATTTTTAACTTTCAAGCAAAAAAGCCTTGCAAGTATTATATTTTGTTATTATTATTGCAGTATCCCTTACAAAGGGAAACATTCCCCTACATAGGGATACAATAAATGTATATACATAGATGGAAGACATAATTGTAAAACTACAATCTTTAGGAATTTCAGGCAGGGAAGCAGAGGCTTACCTGGCACTTCTTCAAAAGAATGAAATGACGGCTCCTGAAGTAGCAAAACTCACCACAGTATCAAGAACCAAGATATATGAAATACTTCAGAACTTAGTGAAAAAAGGATTATGCAATGAAAGGCATAGAAACGGATTAAAAGTATTCAGTTGCATTGAACCCAGTATTGCATTACAGAACATACTTCACTCTGATGAGATAGAACTTGCAAGAAAGAGAAAGCTTGCCGAAGATTTTCAAGACAGATTGATGGAGCTTTTCGCGAAGAAAGTGACGACAAACGACCCGCTTGATTTTATAGAAGTAATAAGTGATATAGGGCAGCTACGGGAAAGATGGGTAAGGATTCAGGAAAACACGAAGAAAGAACTTATAGGCTTTACTAAGCCGCCATACGTGATATCGTTTGAGGATACGCTTGAGATACAGGAAGTACCGGCTTCGAATAAAGTAACATTGCGGGGCATTTACGAATATTCACATGTAAACTCAGAGGAAGAGAAAGAACTGCTTATAAAAGGAATTGAATCTTACGAAAAGCTCGGAGAAGAGGTAAGGGTTATAAATGAGCTGCCGATGAAACTTGTAATCAGCGACGAGATGGTAGCAATGTTTGTACTTGAGAACAGAGTATCGCTGAAGATGGGGCTTACAGCGATGATAGTAACGCATCCTGATTTTGCAAAGATGATGAAGTTTGTTTTTACGACTTATTGGGATTTGAGTATGACGCTTGAAGAATACAAGAATAAACAATTTACATATTAATTTCATATACCATTTAAAAACTTAAGCAACAAACAATGAAGAAAATTATTTGCACATTCATTCTGGCAGCAGTGATTGCTGCGACTAATCTGTTTGCACAGATTAATCAAGACTGGAAATGGCAGCATCCATTTCCTCAAGGCAATATTATAAGATACACAAAAGTAATTGACGCACAGAACTGGTTAATGGTTGGTGAGTCTGGTACTTTTATAAAGACGACTAACGGTGGGCAGAACTTTACGGTTATGACGAATGCCGGCACTCCAACACCTGTAGGCAATATGCAGAGCAAGGGACTTTACAACGGGTGGTTTTTTAATGCAAATACCGGTATGGTATGCGGAGCATCGGGGTACTTTGCAAGAACAACAAACGGCGGAACGACATGGGACACGACTATTACACTTGGGATAACAAACATTTTGTATGGAATACATTTTATTAATGACAACACAGGATTTATGTGCGGCAGCAGTGCGAAGCTTTTAAAGACTACCAATGCAGGGCTTAACTGGACGACTATAACCGTTACGGGTTTTACTACGACGATGTACAATGTATTTGCTCTTGATGAGAATCATATTTATACGAGTCTTTCGAACGGAAGAACGGGAATAACAACTGACGGCGGTGCAACATGGAGCTATCCTTCGGCAAGTTTTGGATTAAGCATTGCACAGGACATAAACTTTGTTAATTTCAACACAGGTTTTGTCTGCGGAGCGGCGGGAAAAGTTTATTTCACAACGAACGGCGGTGCAAACTGGATATTAAACCAGACACCCGGAGTAAATCAGTTCTATCATCTATTTACTGAAACAAGCGGCGGAGCCACACAGCCATACTTCGAAGGATTTGAGCATCCAACGCTATTTCCTCCTGTAGGATGGACAAATTACAACGTATCGGGAAATGTAGCATGGATGAGGTCGTTCTGGTTCCACACCGGTGCACAAAGTGCAATCTGCGCCTATCAGGCATCCGGCGGAGGCGATGACTGGTTAGTGACACCAAAGTGGAATATTCAGAGCGGAGATTCATTAGTATTCTGGCTAAGACAGTTTCTAAGTCCAATCGGAGCTGATTCACTCGTGGTAAGGGTATCCACTACGGATTCACTTATTCCGAGTTTTACAACCAGAATATTGTACACCGACAAGTTAGAATACCCAGCGATACCAAACTGGAAAAGATATGCAGTAAGTTTAAATTCATTTGCAGGACAGGGAATCTTTCTTGCCTTCAGGCATGGAGACGATAACGGCGGAGGGATTTTAATTGATGACGTTTCAATAGAAAGAAACGGCTCGCCTACAACTAATATTTATGTTACCGGCGATCCTTTTAATATTTACAAGCGCACGCTTACAGACACAACGTGGACATCAATTTCAATAATAGGAACAACGCAGACATACACATCACAATACTTTTCATCGAGCAAATTGAATAACTCTTGGCTAGTAGCAGGCGGACAGGGTTTGATAAACTTTTCAACAAATGCAGGTGCTAACTGGTCGGACAAAACATTCATGAAAAGTGCAGGAAACAGAAATGATGTATGGGCTGAATCAACTACAGGAAGTGCAATTACTGTGGGATATCTCGGAGCGACGGGTGCAAACGATCAGGTGATGGTAACGACGAACGGAGGAACAAACTGGGCACTGGCAGGAATTACGTCGACTGCGGGATTCCAAGGAATCGGAATGGTAAATTCGACAACCGGTTACATTTGCGGAAGTTCAGGTGAGATACAGAAAACTACAAACGGCGGTTTAAACTGGACATTATTAACTACGAACATTCCATCTACAGAAACACTTGAGGAAATAGAATTTATTGACGCGAATACAGGATGGGCTTTTGCGAATACATACAATGCGGCAGGACCCGTATGGAAGACGACTAACAGCGGTGCTAACTGGACACAGAGCAACTTAACAGTAACTGACAGTGCAAAAATTACAGGCGCACACATGATAGACGCAAATACCGGCTGGGTAATAAGCAATCTTCCTGCAGCAACACCAAGACCTTACAAAACAACAAACGGCGGAGCAACATGGACAAGACAGGATAATTATTCGGGAACATGGCCGGGTCAGCTGAATAATATTTTTATGCTTAATGCAAACACAGGTTATATAGTCGGAGGTTTTTCTGCCACGAGTCTTATAAAAACAACAAACGGCGGGACAAGCTGGGAACCGGTTGCATTGCCGTTTACGACAAACTACAACGATGTACACTTTGTGAATTCGGGTCTCGGAATGGTAGCGGCTTCGGTCGGGCTTGTTGCTATAACAACAAACGGCGGAACAACCTGGTTATATCAGAACGTGAACGCGGGTTCAATGAATGCCTGCTGGATGTTTTCAAACGGAAACAGTTATGCAGTTGGCAGCGGACAGACATTTCCGCAAGCCGCAATATTCAAAAACTCTAATACAATTACAGGCGGGATTGAATATTCGGGAGTAGTTCCAGACAGATACAATCTTGAACAAAATTATCCTAATCCATTTAACCCGACAACAACAATCAGGTTTGCAATTCCAAAATCGGGAAGTGTTTCTCTTATAGTTTATGATGTTTCTGGAAAAGAAATCACAAGACTGATAAACAACGCTCCTCTTAATGCTGGAACATTTGATACGAAGTTTGAGGGCAGCAGTTTATCGAGCGGAATATACTTCTATAAACTGATAGTTGACGGGCAGAACATTGCAACGAAGAAAATGATGATGATAAAATAATAAGGAATAAATATTTAAGAAAGAAAAAAGTCCATGCCGGAAGGCAAGGACTTTTTGTTTATAGAATTATAAATATTTGATATTATTTTAAGTGCTTCTTTAAAAACGTTTCCATAGCACCGTAGAAATCGAAACGGTTTTCTTCGTTACGGAAACCGTGACCTTCATTATCTTTCACCATGTACTCGATATCAACACCGCGTTTTCTCATTGCTTCTACCATCTGATCTGATTCGGCGATGTTTACTCTCGGGTCCATTTTTCCCTGAGCGACGAACAAAGGAGCGACTATTTTATCTGCGTGGAATACAGGTGAAGCAGAAATGAACAAGGCGCTA
>JBHELA010000485.1:0-8800 GCA_041859005.1 Ignavibacteria bacterium | reverse complement strand
GGTGTTTTATTTGCCGTTCTCGTAATAATGTCAATCAGCGGTTGAAATGCTTCCGGTTTAATCGCATCATATCCCACATATGGATTATCCATCACGTATATCAGGTACAAAACAATTACGCAAATAAACACCAAGAAAGATGTCATTATATTTTGCTGCCAGATGTTTTTTAGGCTGAAGAAAAATGTAAAAATCACCATTATTATGGAAGATAAAATTATTACGATCCATAACATATCCGGCATGTTTTGTCTGCTGCTGAGAATTCTGTGTCGTCTGAATTCCCTTATTTCTTTAATGTTGTTCAGCGACTGTGAAAGAACTTCGGTGTTTGCCACATCGCTGGTTTTTATTGAAAGAAATATTCTGTTTAGTTTTATGAACAGCTTCTGTGCTTCAGGGTCGGTCTTACCCTCAGATAAACTTACCCACTCTTCTCCTGTAACCTCTTTCACGTATTCACGGATTGTTCCCTGAATCTCTTTTTTAATAGAATCGGGATAAGCATTCGCATCATAATAAAGATTCATTAGGTTATTAGCTTCTCCTTCAATTTTCGAGTTTGATTCCTCAAGGTTGTTCCATATCACAAATACAACAAAGGCAATCAGAACAGCATAGATAAAGCATACAGCACTGTATATAAACCCGCTTACAGTATGATTTTCCACAAGTATTTCATGCTTCATCCTATTTCTTATCAATGTCCCGGCTGCTAGAAAAACTGATATAGCAATAACTGATATTATTAATATTGAAACAATAAACGGCAGATTAAGAAGTGTTCTCATATTGATATATTATTTGCTAAAAACTAAGCAAAAATAATCAATAATAAAACAATAAAAATTCGTGACCTGATTTAATGAAAATATTATGATATTTTGAGCCTTCTTATGTTATACTTTATAAAAAATTAGAAAAGGATTACAATAAATGAAGTTACTGGAAGCACTCAGCTGGCGCTATGCTGTAAAAAGAATGAATAACGAAAAGGTTCCTCAAGAGCAGGTAAATAAAATTCTGGAAGCCATAAGATTATCACCTTCCGCATACGGATTGCAGCCCTATACTATATTCTTGATTGAAGAAGAAGATTTAAAAGTGAAAATTAGAAAAGCAGCATTAGATCAGCCTCAGATTACAGAGTGTTCGCATCTACTGGTTTTTGCGGCATTGGATGATGTTACCGAAAAACATGTTCATGATTATCTGAATTTTGTTGCTGAGGAAAGAAATATAAGTATTGACAAACTTGATAAGCTGAAGCACCATATAATTAAATTTGTGGAAAGCCGCTCTTCAAAAGAAAAATACGAATGGGCAATTCGGCAGACATACTTAACGCTTGGGACAGCAATAGTTGCTGCTGCTCTCGAAAAAGTGGACTCAATACCAATCGAAGGATTCTTGCCTGATGAAGTAGATAAAATCCTAAATCTTCGTGAGCAAGGACTCAAGAGTGCCGCTCTATTAGCTCTGGGATATCGTGATGAAAAGAACGATCATCTTGCTAAAGCAAAGAAAGTACGCCGTCCAATGGAGAAATTAGTTCGGTGGATTTAAAAACATGGTGGTATTATCCGGTTTTTATTACTTTATTTTAAGCCCTTAAATTAATATATTTGTAACTCTTTATTCAGGATGGACAGGAAACCCGCGATGTAGAAAAATAACTCCGGGACTCTTTAATAATCATTGGATAAATTTAGAATTAGCAAGGACAGGTAGTCCGCCGTGGCGGATAGAGCAACGGCCTGAAAAGTCCCGACGAGTCGGGATTAGATTTCAAATAGTTCAGAAAAGAGTTTTAAATTTGGACAGGTAGCTCAGTAGGTAGAGCAACGGCCTGAAAAGCCGTGTGTCGCCGGTTCGATTCCGGCCCTGTCCACTTTTCTTTTTAGAAGTGTACTATACTTACATAATACAATCTGAATCTAAAGGAAAATTCTATATAGGTCAAACAAACAACCTTCAGGCAAGAGTAAATCGTCATAATTCAAACAAAAATTTTACCACCAAAAACAAAGGTCCATGGACATTATTATTCTTTGAAGAATTTGAGACAAGAAGCGAAGCTATGTTATATGAGAATAAAATTAAATCTTACAAGAACAGCAATTTCATTCTTAATAAGATTAACAGAAATGAGTTATAGATAGTCTGATATTTGAATAAACAAGAGTTACCCGAAAAACAAACCGAAACAAGCTGACAATTGAAAGACTTGAATTAAGTATTAGTTAATCATATATTTATGTAGTTGCTCTTGTTCTTTTTACATTACAAAAAGATTTTCTCTAAAATAATTAACAACATAAAACTTAATCTTAGGGGGTTATATGAAAAAAGCAATTTGTTTATTGATTATTTTCTTCTCTTTCTGTTCTTTTGTTTACTCGCAATCGGAACCCGATTTTGCAGTAAACAATGCGTTTACTTTCACCGATACCATTTCAACCGGCATGCTGAAAAAATTTAATATGTCCACTCCCTACACTCTCACTTCTGTAGGTCCTGCTTCATCACAGGCTGTTATAGGTCTTGAATTCGGCGGACCGGGATATCTTTATTATTTCAGATTGCCTTCAAGCTTTAATTACGAGTTATGGCGTATTGATACTGTTACGGGGGCGAGAACTTCCATAGGTGTTGCAGGGTTTATCAATGGGATTATTAATCGCGGTTTGGCATGGGATAATGTCGGTAAAAATATGTATGCAATGTTTTCTACTACCCCATCAAAACTTTATACCGTAAATCTTAGTACAGGTGCGCTGACATTTTTAACAGATTTTTCTGCAAATGATTATATGCTCGCCTTTGCGGTCAATAATGCTGGCTCCATGTTCGGTATCAGTAATTTCGGAGGAAAACTTGTTCGAATTAACAAAACAACAGGTGCACTGACCGATATTGGTTCTCTTGGTGTTACACTCGGAAATATTTACGGCTGCGATTTTGACCCGCTCACGGGTAGAATGTACATGATGAACAATTCAAGTGTTTACAGGATTGATACAGCAACCGGTGCGGCAACACTTATTGGTAGTTTAGCAAACTCAGTTAAGTATATTGCAATCGGCGGCGGCTCTTATACAGGCATTTCGCAGCTATCGTCTGAAATTCCTGCATCTGTAAAGTTATATGAAAACTATCCGAATCCGTTCAATCCCGTTACAAAAATTAAATTCGAGATTACTTCGTTGTCCATCCCGAACACAGGCGGCGCAAACCGTTTAGTATCATTAAAGATTTTAGATATGCTCGGGCGTGAAGCTGCAACACTCGTAAACAGTAATCTTTCTCCCGGAAGTTATGAAGTTAACTGGGATGCTTCTGCTTTCTCAAGCGGGATGTACTTCTGCAGGTTATCAGTTGATAACGTTCTGTATGATGTTAAGAAAATGGCTTTGACTAAATAATTAAACCAAAAAGTTTGTATTAAAAACCCCCTGCCTAAAAGACAGGGGGTGTTAATTACGAAAAGCCACGAAAAAATATAAGGAATTGCTAAATATTATTTTAACAAAATCATTTTCTTCGTCATAATATTCTTCTTGCCTCCCGCTTCTGCTATAAACCTGTAGAAATATGTTCCGCTCGCGAATGAACTGCCGTTAAATTCTGCTGTGTAATATCCCGCAGTTCGCAGCTCATTGTTCAGAAGTGTTTTTATCTCTCGTCCGGTCATATCATAAACAAGAATAGAAACCTTGCTGTCAACAGGAAGCTGGAAGTCAACCTTTGTCGTCGGGTTGAACGGGTTCGGATAGTTCTGCGATATGTCGAATTTTGTCGGCAGACCTATCTCTAAAACCGAATTCAAACTGTGATATTCAAAATTACCGTTTACGTCAATCTGCTTTAACCTGTAATTATACTTACCTGCTTTCAGGTTTTTATCTTCAAACGAATAATTTGACGATGTAGCGGTAGTGCCTTTTCCTTGCACGAACCCTGTTTTTATCCAGACACCTGCTAAGGTCTTTCTTTCTACATCAAACCCTGCATTATTTTGTTCCGAAGTAGTTATCCAGTTCAGTTTCACATTACGTCCGTTTATATTCGACGTGAAAGAGGAAAGATTAACAGGCAGCGGTGCAGAATTATCACCAAGACCAAAGATAGAGAACGAATTAAGTCCTGTTACCGTAATCGTATTTAAAGATGTATTAGGTGCAAATGATAAAAATGGTGTATAGCTTGCTCCGCCGTCATCGGATTTTGAAATTCTTAGGTCAGATTCAGGAGTAACATTCCCAATTTGTGCATCATCATAGTTTAAAGTTATATCATAAGTATATCCAGAGCCGCCTGTTGGGGTAATAATCCAGTATCCGTTAGCAACTGCAAACCCGCTTGAACCCGGAGGATTTACACCCGGATAAAAAACCATATCAACAGAAGTCGGAACTGTTCCGCCTGCTCCCCATGAAATACTTCCCAATACTCTTCCGTTAGGTAATGTGTATATTGTTGTTGTTGAAACAGCAGGAGCGCCTGACGGTGCTGAAGAAGGAGGAGTTGAAACCGGTGTTACATTGTATGCTCCAATGTCAGTTGAACCCCCTGCAACCGTCGTGCTTCTTGATGTATTATTGAAATCAAAACCTATGTTTGAAATTGGCTGTCCCATTCCGCTAACATTCCATGCATTTGGTGAAGAAGGGTCAATAGCTAATGTAGTTGTAGAAGAAAATCCGGGATTACCTGATATAGATGATGCATCTTTTCGTACGGCTGTTTTCCATTCAGTTAATGTCGTTCTGTCAGTTGAACCGTCCAGACCGAACACATTAGCTGTACCCCCGGAGGAATAGATATCGTTGTAATCGCAGTTAATACTCGAATATGTTGTGTTGAAAGCAACAGCATAGTGTCTCCCGGAACCGCCTGTTCTTGCATTTGCAAATATATTGTTCTTTACTACCGATAAACTTGCATTAAACCAGTTATATGCTCTTGAGTTACTCGAACCTGTAACAGTGCCTCCCAGATGAACTGAATTATAATAAATCTGGTATTTTTTGTTGATTACTGACTGGTCATATATACCATATACCGTTTCGGGAATAGTCTCAGATAATGAAATTACGTTATTTATAATTCTTCCTGTATCAGCTGATGATATATCGGTTAAATGGATACCATAAATAAAACCTGTTGATGTTGTTTTTAAATCATGTATATAGTTTCGTATAAATGTAAATCCGTCAATAGTAGGTGAATTCGGATTGAATCCAATTAAATTATTTGACTGATTTGCATTCTGGTAAATTTCATTTCCGGTATATATACAGGATGCAGAACCTCCACCGTCGAAAATTCCTTTACTGGAAAAATCAGATATTCTGTTGCCGGAAAAAATGTTGCCCGTGTTTTTTGCCGTAGATGTGCCAGAATTATAAATGCAGTTTGCGGGAGAAGAAGCACCTTTTGTTATGTCATTATTATTAAAAATGTTGTTACTGTTTCCGGCTGTTCCTGAAGCAGTTGTACCTATATAAAGGACACCTTGTAACGTTAAAGTTGCAACACCTTGAAGAATACAATTTTTAATACTGTTGTTTGAGGCACTATTTTGTAACCCTATTGTTGATCCTGAAACACTATTATTATTAATAGTTAAATTTTTATCTGTACCACCACTTGTTGAACCATCAATAATCACATTATCAGCACCGTTCAAGTAAATTAATCCTGTTACCAAATTTTTTTCACCGGATACAGTCGTTGAAACGTTTTGCGGTTTAATTGTAAGTGTATATCCCGAGCCGCCCACTTCTGTCCACTGAAGCAATGCATTAGTTCCGAGTTCTCCTGATATATTATCGGTTATTAATAAAGTTGTATTACCTGTTATCACCCCTGCATTAATTGCTGCAAAAGCGCCGTCCGCATTTGTCAAAGTTGTATATGTTTCTCCCGGTCCGATATTAATTGTTCCGCTATATGATGCAACTGCTGTGAAAGATGACGGCGTTGTCGGTGAAGTCGATGCTGAAGGAGGATTTGCTGCAAATCCCGAAGCACCTCCGGAAGGAAAAGCCCCTACGTTTGGCGTGACTTTATTATCCTGTGCAACTATGTAATATGAAATTACGTCCCCTGCTATTGTGGTTACACCGCCAAACGTAAATGTATATTGATTTGAACCGATTGAAACTCCTGTAACAGCAGAATAAGACCCTGCATTTAGTTTATAATACAATGTTGGTAATCCTGCACCTGTCGTTGGTACACCTGAAGCATCAGTAATTGTTGCAGTTAAGGTTTGATTAGCACCCACGCTTGTTTTTCCCAAAGATGTATATGATATTGCCGGAGCGGATACATCCTGCGCGTCGAAAATTCCTGCATCTGCGCCAATGTCTGTCGGAGTTAATCCGCTTCTTGTCTGACCGTCATAATCATCCGTTACACCGGCAATTGGAATTCCTGAACCTTCAATAACTGTCGGATTAGAAGGGTTTATGTGTAAATCAACTGTTGAAGATGTACCATTCGGAGCAATGAATTGCGGGTCAAAACCCGATATACTTGCACCATCCTGTCCGACCGCTGTTTTCCATGCCGCTAAATCTGCTACCTGTAAATTATTAAAGAATCCAAATGTTCCGCCCGTTCCTGAAACATGATATAAATTATTATCTATAGTAAGCCCGGCCGGATTAGGTGCCGTTCCTCCAACCCTTACAGCATAGTGTCTTCCGATGCTGGTTGAGTTGCTTCTCGCATTCCAGAAAATATTATTCTTAATGTTTCTTGTGTTATTTGTTATTGTACTAATAAATGCAAAAGAGCTTGAATTCGGCGAAACAATACCTGTTCCGCCAATATAAACACTGTTATTGTAAAAATTATTTATTCCTGATGACTGTTCACTTATACCGTTTATTTTAATTCCTGTTGTAACGGAATTTCCCGAAGCATCTATTCCAAGCCGTATCATGTTGTTCTTATACGTGGCTGTTCCACCACTTATGTTAAATCCATTCATTGTTGAATTTTGAGCTGCAGAGACAATGCTAAAAGAATGTATATAGTTTTTCTCTATAGTGTTTATTCCCGATGATGAAGAGAAATGTAATCCGTTAATATATACTTCGGCATTAGTGACTGTATTTGTCAATGTATGAATTGTATTCGATGAAATAGTATGGTTTTCTGAAAAAGTTGTAATTTCCATTCCGTTTATAGAAGCATTTGCACCTATTGATTCTCTTCCTATTGCAGTTATATTCCTTATTGTATTGGAAGTCAACGTGCAATGTGCGTTCGCGGAAGATATTCCTTTTGTCGATGCAAATCTAGAAATTGAGTTATTTGAAATGGAATTTGCAACAGATCCGCCAATTAAATTATTTGAGGCCGTGAATGCAGCCCCCAAGCCTACCATATTAGCTCTTATGCAGTAAAAATAAAATGTTTGTGAAGCTTCTACATTGTTTATTATTATCCCCCCAATATTATTATTTCTGGCACTCCAATTATCAGAGCTGCTATTGTAAATGCCATACATTTCTATATTGGATAATGTATTATTTGTAGAAAAAGTTAGAGAGCCTGTTGTGCTTTGGCTTCCTATTGTATTGCTATCTACATTTATAGGACCACCAGTAGCTAAAATACATGCAAAAGGCGGACTATTACCTGTTCCGCTGGAAGTAACCCCTGTTAAACTGATAGAAGCAATCGTATTATTTGAAATCCTGTTTTGTTGTCCTGAAGTAATTGCGGTAACCTGAATTCCAAGAAATTTACCTGTAGAGCCAGTTAAAGTGTAAGTGCCTGTTTGTGTATTGGATGCATATCCGATTATATTACCGGTTACTACGGCACCCTGCATTCCCGACGTTCCGGTAGATGTATTCAACTGAATTGCCGAGTGTACGTTGCCTAATGTCCATGTTCTTGTGCCTGTCTGATAAAACCTGTTGTTTGTAACTGACCAGTTATTGCAACCGTTTGCTGTAGCAACTCCGGAACTTGTAGATCTATCCCTAAAGTAATCGAATATATTGTTATTGTTAATAACAATACCGCTGTTTCCTATTGCGGTTGTCGTCGTAGTGCCGTTTCCGTAAACACCCTTCGTGGGCAGAGTACTGCCGGCGGGTCCTATGTTACAATTTGAAATTGTATTATTATCGTTTCCATTCGTTGTCAATGCATCTGTTGAAAAGAAAATTGTTCCGCCGTCTGAAGCTACGCTTCCTGTAAATGATCCAAGAACGTCACAATTTGTAATCGTATTATTCGTTGCACCATTTATAAATCTTATTGTTGATGTACTCACAATTGCTGATATGCTTAAATTTGAAATTATTAACGAATTACCACCTGTATTTAATCCGTCAATAGTTACGTTATCAGCCCCGTTTAAATTAATAAGTGGTGTTCCGCCTGGCGGAGTTCCTGATATAGTCCTTGCAGCACCTCCTGTTGGATTAATCGTTAAAGTTGTCCATGTACCTGCGTTTAAACTTATTGCCCCAGTTTCCGCCGTTGCATCAGCAGTAATAGTGATAACTATATTATTGCCTGTTTGAGCGGATGAATTGATTAAATCAAATGCTCCTCCCGAAACTGTTAATGTTGAATAGTCTCCGTCCGCTCCTGTCGATCCGGATACTGTAACCTGTGATTGTGCTATCTTCGTAAAAAATACGATTGATAGCAATCCCACAATAAAAAGAAAAGTGTTTTTCATAGCTTTATTGTTTAGTTAGTAAAAATAATTACTTAACATAATGCCTGTTCTGTTACTTTGAATTGAGGTATGTATGTTCTCCTT
>JBHELA010000192.1:0-3757 GCA_041859005.1 Ignavibacteria bacterium | reverse complement strand
TAGTTGCATAAAAGGGGCGGAAGCCCCTTTTGTGTTAAACACTTATTTTGTTCTTTTCTTGATTTGAAAACAAAAGATATTTAATTATTTTCAATGGGTTAGGAAAGGATAATATATTACAAATTTTAAACGTTAACTTATAAGAATACAAATGATGAATTACGGTACGGTGTTAATTGTGGTCTTAGTTTTATTTATACATTTGAACATTTCTTTTGCTCAGGAGAATCCTATTCAACCCGACAGGCCTGACCAGACGGAAAGTCCGTACGTTATTCCTCATAAAAGTTTTCAGTTTGAAGGCGGAATGTTTTTCGAAAAGAATACACAAAACGGGCAAACGACTACAAACTTTTCTTATCCATCAGTACTTTTGAGATACGGTTTATTATCGAATCTTGAACTTCGCATGGAAATTGAGAACATTAAAAACACAACTGATTCCGGCGGAATCAGTTCAAGCAAAAACTCTGTTTCCTTCGCAACAATCGGCGCAAAATTTAACGTCTGCGAAGAAGACGGACTTAGTCCTGCCGTTGGTTTTATAATTAATTTTACAATACCCCGTTTAACGACGGAGAATTTAGAAACTGATTATATAGGCACGAGTATAAACCTTGCGATGCAAAATAGTTTTACTGATGAATTATCCGCAGGGTTCAATCTCGGTGCTGTATGGGCAGGAAAGACCCCTGAGCCGACTTTTTTCTATACGCTTTCGCTCGGTTACGAAATATCAAATCGTTTATCCGGATTTGCTGAAGTGTTTGGATTTATGCCTCAAAAATCTGTTGCTAATCATGTATTTGATTTCGGTCTTAGTTTCCTCGCTATGAATAATCTTGCATTCGATGCATCAGCCGGACTTGGTTTAACCGAGAACTCACCGAATTATTTTGTTAACGGGGGGTTCGCTATAAGGCTGCCTAAATGATTTTATTCAAATAATAAAAACAATTTAAAGTTTTTCAACTTGTTTATTAATACGAACTAGCCTCTTCTTCATGAACCAGTCAATCAGCCACATAACGATTAAATACACGGGCATTAAGACAGGATAGATTAAGACTACGAGAAAATTGTAGCCGTGGTATCTGCTTGCGTGGATGCCTATGGCGTTGTCTATAATTTCAAAAGAGTAAACGTAATAGAACAGAATTATTGCAGGAACTATAAGACTGCCGACAATCATTACCCATGAAAATCTTTTTTCAGGATTGCTTCTTCTATATCTCCACATCAGGAATAAATGAATAATCAGCAAACCTAAACCGACAATCATTGCAAGTCCGGACGGTTCAAGAGCCAGAAGGAAATTTGCGAACGAACTGATTTTGGGAGTGTACGTGATTTCAAAAACGTCGGCAGGAAGTTTATCAAACTTCCAAACGGCAACAGAGTCGAGACGACCGCCTGCGGGCTGACCGAGATTAGTTTTAATATCTTCGCCGAAACCATTTGCATTAACGGATATTTCCAGTGTACCGAATGATTTCCAGTGCTTTGCGGGAGAGAGCGAATACCTGTAGCCGTATTCCTTTATCCAGTTAGAGCGGTTTTCCCAGATGGCTGCGGTGTATTCGACGCGGATAGTATGCTCCCCTTTTGACAAATCAACTTCAAAATACTTTAAGTCGTTAAGTTTATAGATATTACTTGAATTTTCTTTCCATCGGATTGCGACTTCGGGAATATTATTATTATTACTGTAAAAAGATTTTGAGAAACTATCGAAGGTGCCTGCGGTATAGCTGTCGGGAATCTTCTGAACAGTGACTTCCCTGCCGTCAACCCACGCATTAAAATCACCTTTATAGTCCAAGGCATAGAACAACAGCGGAATCTGCTTCCCTTCACTATCAGTTTTGATTGTATATTCGACAACGTAATACGCATCGGAATTTTCCCTGCTAAGAGAAACAACAATCTTCTCCTTCAAAATATCAATATTGCTGCTTGTGAAAGCAGATGCAACTTTTGTCCCCTCGCGGTACGGGGATGCCATATTAGCAAATCCTACAGAGCTGAACGCAAAAAGAATAACCGCTATAATATTTCTCATACCGAAGTTAAATTTGTTTTCATATTAATAAATAATACATATTCTTTCGCAATAAGTTCCTCCGTATTCATAATTTCATTAAATTAGTATTACTTTTATTGATTAAAAGTACTAAACGAACTACTATTGAATATGTAATGAAGAATGAATCATAATTCTCTGCTTTAGTCGAATTATTATTTTGTTTTGGGCTAAAGCCCATTCTTACTAATCCTATCCTGACCTGACCGTCACCTAAAGGTGACGGCAATCAAGGTGACGGCAATTTTGGTAACGGACTTAAGGATAGAAAATGAATTGAGGAATTGGAGTTAATGTAAGGATTAGATCCCCTCCAAAACCATGAGGGGATGACAAAAAAAGAAGAGAAAAGCCTAGAAGATCCTATCCGTCACCTAAAGGTGACGGCAATTAAAGAAAATATCCTGTTGCAAACTTCATGCCTTAAAAACGAACCCATATATTTTGTGTTCTCTCACACAACACTGAACGTATTTGAATAGCCGATTATTTTATGTTCTTCATCAAAGCCGGCGAACAAACAAAACAATTTTATTTTATCATACACTTCAACAAATCTTGCTTTATCAGATGTTACCTCTGCCTCAAATTTCATCGGTTGGTTTACAACGTATTTTGTTTCTTTTGAAGCGAGAGCAACAATTTCATACTCCTTAAGGCAGTTATCCTGCGGCTCCTTGAGAAACATCAGAACTATAATCTGAACGTAAGCTAAATTTTCAAGACAAGAATCAGAATGTACAACAAGTGCCTCTGCCGAGAGTTGATTCTTCACCAGCTTTATTTGCGGGGACTCAACTGACATATTTCCCCAAGAAGGTACCATACGAAACGTTTCAGGAACATCGCAGTCGCTGATGCGCGGATAGAAATTCTTCACCATTTTATTAAAGGCGCTGATAGGTTTATTAATACCGAACTGTTCCCAGATGCTTTTCACAGCAGGAATTTTTCCGAGCGCACTTCCAAGTTTATTAACAAGTTTGAATCTATCCCTTCTTTCAAGCACAAGAGGGTCGGTGCATTTCTTCTGAGGACGGGGTCTTGAAGCGACTACAGTCTTACCATTGTAATTTCTGTAAACAAAATCGCCGCATCTACCGCTAAGTATTCCTAATGGATTAATAAGTTTTGCCATTATAATTTTTCCTTATATTAATTTAAGTTTTTAAAAAGTATCTCAACACGAATGATTGAGTAAAATCTTTTTGTTAATAACAGGGGGTCAGCTGTCCCCCCTGCTAAAAACATAGAGACAAAACAATTTTCCGGTACTGATTCAAACTGCATCCGCCAAAAAGATTTGGCAGTTCTTCGGTTTAATAACCGCTTATTCATTTGATGAATTTTCTTCATTACCTTTATCATTATTTCATCTTTTCCAATCATAGACCGTTAAGCTGAAAAGCCTTTCGAAAAATGAATGGGGTTATTGTCAGCGTCCAGAGTAATTAAAGCAAGGTACGTCAGATGAGTGTCATACTTTGAATAAATATCTCTGTCGCTGTCATAAATAATTGAAGAAAAGCTCAGGGGATTTGCAAGGTTAAGAGTAACGTTGCTTGAAAACCCTGAGATAAACATAATCGAATCATAGTTATCATTATTCCTGTCAGTACATTTAATCACAAAACCAAGTTTATCAATCTTAATTTCTGTGCTGCTGTGCCATTG
>JBHELA010000365.1:0-5120 GCA_041859005.1 Ignavibacteria bacterium | reverse complement strand
ACGTTTGACCCTCATCCGCGCTTGGTTCTCAGGAACCGTGTCAATGAGATAAAACTGTTGTCAACAACTCATGAAAGACTTGAAGTATTTGAGCAGCTGGGAGTAGATGTAGTATATGTATTGAAGTTTACAACTGAATTCTCTGAACATAGTGCAGAAGAATTCCTGAAAGAGTATCTTGTTGAGGGCATCGGACTTGAGCACCTGGTGCTCGGTTTCGACCATTCCTTCGGCAAGAACAGGGAAGGCAACTATGAATCATTGGTAAAGCTAACTGGCAAGTATAACTTTGATTTATATAAAGTTGAAGAGCTTAAAGGTGAATCAAGAATCAATAGCACTACTATCAGAAATCTTTTAGCGGAAGGAAATCTTCCCAAAGCAAAAGAAATACTCGGAGCTGGTTATACTTTCGAAGGAAAGATAGTAACTGGTGACAGACGAGGCAGCACAATAGGGTTCCCTACAGCAAACGTTCATCTTTCAGATGAACACAAACTACTGCCAAAGAACGGGGTTTACTTTGTTAAAGCTGTTCTTGAACAGGGAGAGTTCTATGGAATGATGAATGTTGGGTACAGACCGACTGTCTCATCAGGAAAGGATATCTACATAGAAGTAAACATCTTTGATTTTGACAAAGATATCTACGGACAGAAAATAAAAATAGTACTTAAGAATTATATAAGGGACGAGAAAAAGTTTAATTCTCTGGATGACCTTGTCAAACAGCTTAACAAAGATAAAGAAGATTGTAAAAAACATTTAATTAAAAATTTAATTCATTAAAATGGGATTAACAAAAGAAGACAAACAAGCAATTGTATCAAAATTCGGTAAAGCCGAAAAAGATTCAGGAAGACCTGAAGTTCAGGTTGCAATTCTTACAAGAAGAATTAACGAACTTTCAGCAGAGCACTTCGCAAAACACAAAAAGGACAATCATTCAAAGACCGGTCTTTTAAAGATGGTTGGTAAAAGAAGAAGACTTCTGAAATACCTTGAGAAAAAAGACATTACGCGATACAGACAGATTGTGAAAGATTTGGAATTAAGAAAGTAAACTTAAAAAAGAAAGACAGAGATGGTTTTTAGAAAAGATATAGAGATTGGCGGAAGGAAACTTACGCTTGAAACAGGTAAATTAGCCAAGCAGGCTAACGGGGCAGTATTAGTCTCTTACGATGATAACATTGTATTATGCACTGTTGTTGCCAGAGAAGAACCCAATGAGGGACAGGACTTTTTTCCCTTATCAGTTGACTTCAGGGAGAAAACTGCAGCCGCAGGCAAGATTCCGGGTGGATTTTTCAGAAGAGAAGGAAGACCTTCAGAAAAAGAAATTTTATCCTCACGTCTTATAGACAGGCCGATAAGGCCTATGTTTGCGGATGGGTATTTTTGTGAAACACAAATTCATGTTACAGTATATTCATCGGATGGTGAGTTTGATTGTGATGTTATAGGAGCAGTTGGTGCTTCTGCAGCATTGCTCATATCAGATATTCCCTTTAATAATCCGATATCAGAAGTAAGAGTTACTAAAGTAAACGGCGAGTTTATTGTTAATCCTACATTCAGTCAGCTTGAAGCGGGTGATTATGATGTAACAGTTGCAGGTACAGAATCTTCTATCGTTATGGTAGAAGGTGAGGCAAAAGAAGTTTCAGAAGAAGAACTTCTTGCAGCAGTCGAATTTGCACATAAGCATATTGTTGAACTCTGCAATTTTCAGAAAGAGTTTGCAGCAGAAGCGGGCAAACCCAAAAGAGCTGTTACTGTTCCGGAAGAATACACCGAAATGATAAATGATGTAAAAGCATTGTATGAAGAAAGTATTAAAAATCTTGACAGAACGATACTTTCCAAAGAAGAGAGACATGAAAAGTCAAAAGAACTTTCTGAACTTGTACTCACATCACTTGCAGAAAAATACCCTGACTCTGAGAAGAAACTTCATCAGGTTATGCATGATATACAACAGGAAGATATGAGAAAAATGATAGTTGATGAATCAATAAGACTTGACGGACGTACTGCTACGGATATACGACCTATAACATGCGAAGTTGGTGTTCTTCCAAGAACCCACGCCTCAGCTCTTTTCACAAGGGGCGAGACACAGAGTTTAACGACAGTTACACTTGGTACAAAACGCGACGAACAGATTGTTGAAGGACTGATTAAAGATGAAGAAAACAAAAGAGTAATTCTACATTATAACTTCCCATCATTCAGTACAGGCGAAGTCGGCGGACGACCAGGTCCCGGCAGAAGAGAAATCGGACACGGAAACCTTGCAGAGCGTGCGTTAAAGAAAATGATTCCTTCAGAAACTGAATTCCCTTACACAATAAGAATCGTATCGGACATTCTTGAATCAAATGGTTCTTCATCAATGGCAACAGTTTGCGCAGGTTCGCTTGCATTAATGGATGGCGGTGTTAGATTAAAAAGAGCTGTTGCAGGTATTGCAATGGGTCTTATAAAAGAAGAAGATAAAGTCGTTGTTCTCAGCGATATACTCGGTTCGGAAGACCATTTTGGTGATATGGACTTTAAGGTTGCAGGAACCAGTGAAGGGATAACAGCAATTCAGATGGATATTAAGATACAGGGGATTTCATTTGAGATTATGAAAACCGCCTTAACACAGGCAAAGACTGGCAGAATGCATATTCTCGGTATTATGAATGAAACTCTTGCTGAAGGCAGAGAAAGTATTTCAAGATATGCTCCGCAATTGTTTACAATTGAGGTTCCTACGGATATGATAGGACTTGTTATTGGACCAGGCGGCAAAACTATAAGACACATCATTGCTGAAAGTAATGCAGAGATTGATATCAACGATGAGGGCAAGGTAACCGTAGCAGCTGTAAACAAGGTAGATGCAGACGTTGCGATAAATATGATAAAAGCTCTTACGGCAACACCGGAAATAGGTGCAATCTATGACGGTACAGTTAAAGGCATTAAAGAATTTGGTGCATTTGTTGAAATCATGCCCGGTAAAGAAGGACTGCTTCATATTTCCGAAATAGATGTCAAGCGGGTTGAAAAAGTTACTGACGTTTTAAAGATGGGTGATAAGATACAGGTCAAACTTCTTGGTATTGATGACAGCGGAAAGCTGAAGCTTAGCAGACGCGCATTACTCAGGAAAGAAGGTGATACAGATGAAAAGGAAGGACACAAAAGAAGAGAAGGACACTCAAGACCACCACCCAGAAAACCAAGAGATAACAGATAAAGCATTCAAAGCCGGTTTAAGCCGGCTTTTTTGTTATATGGATTTTTGAACTTCGTTTTGTTTTGAATGTATAAATTAAATATCCTAACTTTAATAAACATTGTATCATGAAAAACTTATTATACGGTTTAATAATGCTGACGGTAATTGCGTCCTGCACAAACTCACAGGATGTCAGCACGAATGAATGGTCTTCAATTCAGTATTTTTATAATTCGGGACCATTACCTCCTCCATACCATTACAGCTATGATATAAACATAAACAATAATGGAGAGTCCTCATTAAACTACCGATTTGGTTATGACGAGCAAAAACCGCCAATCAACTATACTTTTAATATTACGAAAGAAAACCTCAAACTTCTTTCGGGAAAAATAAATGCTTCTGAGCTTGCTACAGGCAAAATAGAAGCAGTTCCTGAAAACCAGCATCCTGTCGGCGGCTCACTTGAAAGAGTAAGGCTTATAATTACAAAAGCTGAACCTGATTTAGACCAGCCTCCGAAAGCTTTTGAGTCACCATATTTCCCGACTGAGAAGTATAAGAAAAATCTGGAGGAATTATATTCCTTTATTAATAAACTTGTGCCCGATAGTATATGGTCGGATGTAAAAGCGAAGAAGACAGAGTTCGAATCACAAAACAAGGACTGATATTGTAAATATAAAATTAATCTTAAGTCAATAAAAAACCCCTCCTATGAGGGGTTTATGAAATAAATATTTAAAGTTGATTAATGTTTATGTATGTCTTTATGCATTATTCTTTTCTTCTCGACTATTTTACCTTTTCCGTAAAGTTCTGATATTGTTTTATGCATATCTCTATCGTTTTCTGCTCTTAACTGACTTATAGAATAATTAATAACACTTGGCGGGAAAATATCTTCGTGTTCATAGAGGTCTCTTTTCTTTTCGAGTATATCCGCTGAGTCTGCGCAAGTTGCCGGAAGGCTCGGGAAGTCTGTATCGACATTTTCTTCTTTAGTCTTTCCTTTAAAATAAAGTTTGTCTGTAAGTTTCAGAGATTCTTCTGAATTTGTAAAGCCGTATTCTGCTGCCATTGCAATACCTGCCAGAGTTTGATGAACATTGGCACTTCCGTCGGGAACTCTCAGCTCAATAGTCTGCATGCTGTCAATTTTCATAGGCACGCTTTTTTCACCGGGATTAACGACTTCAGCAAGGTTGCTTGTCTTCGACCAACCGAGAGGTACTCTTACCATAGCTTTTCTGTTTGCGTCGCTCCAGAAGAACTGTGTAGGTGCTTCCATGTTTGGAACGAGCCTTAAGTATGAAGAAGGAACAGTGTTACCGAAAGCAGTTAACGAATCAGCAAAGTGCAATAAACCACCGATTAATTTTTTAGTATGAATAGTCAGGTCTCCCTTTTCGTCGACCATAACGCTCTTTCCGTCCTTGATTAATTTAAGGTGGAAATGCATTCCGCTGCCTGCATAACCCTCTTCAATTTTAGGAGTGAAAGTAGCAAGAATTCCGTTTTGATAAGCAATATTTCTTATAAGCCATTTTGCAATAACGATATCGTCTGCGGCTTCTTCTATTGGGGTTGAGAGAAATTCAATTTCAAGCTGTTCAGCCATCTTGCCGTCGATTTCAGGATTGGCACTTACAATCTTTTCAATAAAACCAACTTCACTATGAGCATATTTTACCTGACCTGCAATCTGAGTAATCACTCTCAACATGTCTGATAATATCTTTCCTGACTTCAGGTATGGACCTGAAGCATGGTAACCCTGCTGCTTTGGCGGGAAATACATATTGTTTTGAGGATTAAACAAAAGATAGAATTCAAGTTCTCCGAGTGCATGAAGTTCAATACCTGTATTTTTCTTAAATAA
>JBHELA010000223.1:0-3949 GCA_041859005.1 Ignavibacteria bacterium | reverse complement strand
CTTTCAGGGAAATCCGTTATGAAAACGGACGCAATCAGCGAGAGCACAAACAAAGGAAGACATGTTACAAGCCACAGGGAATTAATAATTCTTGAAAACGGGGGAATACTGATTGACAATCCCGGTATGAGAGAAGTAGGAATTGCTGACGCGGAAAACGGACTGGAAATCACATTCGATAAAATTTATCAGCTTTCTGAAAACTGCAGGTTCAAAGATTGCACGCATAAACAGGAGAAAGGCTGTGCTGTTCTTGAAGCCGTTGAAAGCGGCGAACTGGATAAAGACTCTTACGAAAACTATCTGAAAATGGAAAAAGAGAAAACGTATTTTGAATCCACAGTCTCGGAAAGACGTAATAAAGATAAGGGATTTGGTAAGATGATGAAGAACTATAAGAAGATTAAAAAGAAGAATAATTTCTGAATAAAACATAAAATGGAAATTTTAAATTTAGTAACTCCACGTCTTCGCATACGAAACCTTAATGTTACAGACCTTTACGACTTTCATACTTATCGCTCAAATCCTGATGTTACCAGGTATCAGGGATTTGATGTTATGACTCTTGAGCAGGCAGATGAATTTATTAAATCACAAACTGACAAGAGATTTGGTAAAGCCGGAGAATGGGTTCAATATGGAATTGAGAAAAAGGAAACAAAGAAGATTATCGGCGACTGTGCGATTAAACTTAACCCGCTCGACACAAGAATTGCTGAAATTGGAATCACGATTTCACACCTTGAGCAAAGAAAAGGATATGCTAAGGAAGTACTGTTAAGCATCTTAACTTTTCTGTTTGACGTGAAAGGAATACACAGGGTTGTGGAAATAGTTGACGTCAATAACATTGCTTCCATTAAATTGTTAGAAAGCACAGGATTTAAGAAGGAAGGTCATTTCGTTGAAAATATATTTATCGAAGGGAAATGGGAAAGTGAGATTCAGTATGCAATGTTAAAAAGAGAGTGGGACGAAAATAAGCTTTAACATTTAAAAATATTATTTATGATAACTTTTGTTATAATAGTTTTAGTAATTTTAATAGTTATTTGTATTCTTTGTTTGATTCCTGGTTACACCTCTTCAATTAAAGACAAGCAGGGAAATATTTTGCAGGGGAGTATAGCCTCGCTTGAAAAAGTAAATCTTGGCGGACAAGAGCAATGGAATCTTATTCGCGGAGTTGACATCACAAAACCAGTTATTCTGTTTCTCCACGGAGGTCCCGGAACTGCCGATATGGGAATTATAAGGAAGTATATGCGCGAATTAGAAAAACATTTTGTAGTCGTTACGTGGGACCAAAGGGGAGCTGGGAAATCTTTTGGAGCAGGTAAACCTGAATCTTCAATGACAATAGAACAGTTTCTTACAGATGCATACGAATTAACCGAAATGCTTTGCACTCGTTTTAAGAAGGGAAAAATATTTCTTGCAGGTCATTCCTGGGGAAGTGTGATTGGAATTCTTTCTGCTAAAAATCACCCTGATTTATACGAAGCGTATATTGGAATTGGGCAGGTTGCAAATATGAAAGAAGGCGAACTACTATCTTATGAATGGACTCTGGAGCAGGCAAAAAATGCAACCGATAAACAAGCAATAAAGACACTTAATGAAATAGGTGAGCCTCCGTATACAGGTAAATGGCAGAAAAAATTAATTACAGAACGAAGGTATCTTGGAAAATACGGCGGAGAACTATATGGCAGTTCAAAGGGTGCGTTTCCAATAGTAATTGGTTGTTTGATTCGCAGTACGGAATATTCTTTAATTGATAAAGTGAATTATTTCAGAGGTATATTTGCGAGTATTCGTTTGATATGGCCGGAACTCATGACTATAAATTTTATGGAGCAGGCAGCAAGTTTGAAAGTACCTGTATATTTTGTTTTGGGAAAACACGATTATGAAGTTCCATTTAAGGTTGCAGAGAAATACTTCGAAGCATTAGAAGCGCCTCACAAAGAATTAATATGGTTTGAAAACTCCGCACATTTCCCAAACGTAGAGGAAAACGAAAAATTTATCGACTTTATTGTAAATCGTGTATTACCGTCTGCATTTAAAAAGTAGGTAGAGTATTGGATTTGAATACATAAAACTATTTATTCGTTCTCAAGTTGGAACTATGTTTGCATTATTCCCGCCATTTTATGAATTGGATAATAATTGAGTTATCCATATTTTGTAATAAAGATGTACCTGATTGATTAAGAAACTTTTTGCAATATTGTTTTGTCTTACCGCTGGATTTGCTTCCTCGCAAACTATTATTAATATTATTCCGCCTCAGAATTCTAAAGAAGATTATAAGTTAGAAAAAATTTCTGATACTGTCTTTGTGGAAATCGGTCATTCCGATGATATGGGAATGAAGTACGGTTTCTATTGCAGACTTAAACTCAATGTTCCTGACGGAGAGTATTTATTCTATTCTCATAACGTTCTGGAATCAAGGTCGTTCATAAAAAACTCCCAGAAAGACAGCATCTGGACTAATTATTATTACAATGGTTCTGTGAAATCTGTTACTCCTTATAAAAAAAATGGTTTGATAAACGGTGAAGTTGTATCTTACTTTTTTAGCGGAAATATTTCTGCGAAAGTAACTTACGTTGACAATAAGTTAGTTGGGGAAGTAAAGAATTATTATGAGTCGGGAATTATCAGATCTATATATTATTTTGAAGAAGGTGAGTTGGTGAAAGCAGAAGAGTACAATGAGAACGGTGATGTTGTCAAAATAAATACTTCTGAGCAGAACAATTACATGAATTAAATATGCCAGTTTTGCTAATTTGCGGAAATGAGGATAAGGTAGTCCCTTACGAAAATTCATCTATACTTTCGGAATTAATAAAGTCTTCAAGACTGATAATTCTAAAAGACAGCGGACACGGGCTGATGTATCAGATGCCTGATGTGTTCGTAAATAACCTTTTATCTTTTTTGAGTGAATGAAATTAAAAAATAAGATTATGAGAAGAATAAGCTTTCAGGTAATATGTATTATGATTCTTATGGCATTAAACCTCTTTGCACAAGAGAGTGTGTATGTCGGAATGACGGCAGAAGAATTTAAATCAAAGTATCCGTTAATCTTACCGAACGAATTAACATACAATGCCAATAATTATTACAATGAAAAGATATACGGAATAGATGGAAGATGGGAGTTTGGCATTTATGGAAATATTCTTAAGTCTGCTTCTTATGAGGGAATTTGTAAAATCAGGTCGGAAGAGGATTTTAATAATCTGGTTGAGAGTGCAGGTTTGGTAATTGCGGATTACACTAAAAAATACGGAGAGCCGAATACACACGAAAAGGGGAATGGAAAGTATATTGACAGAGATAATGCAGATTATGAAGCAAGAATAAATAAACGGGAAGTATTTGAAGAAGCTGTCTGGAAAACAACTACGGATGAGATTAAGATAAGCTGTGACTACAGGAGTAACTACTACGATGATTTTAAAGAAGGTGCAATAAATTCTCCCGATGAGTGGTACAGCTATAATTTCACAATAACCTATTCTGCTTTAAATGAAACAAAAGATGTGAAGCCTGATTTTAAGGATAGAATATATTTAGATATGGATGTTTACGATTTTGCTAAAATATATCCATCACTATTTCCTCATGGAATCAAAATGTCAGGACAATGGAAAAGGGATGAGGATTTATACGGGCTTAAAGGAAACTGGTATTACAGGTTTAAAGATGGCAAAGTTGACTGGATTCATTATCAGAAATATATAGATGAAATCAGTAAAGTAAATTTCGAATTATGCCTGAATGCCGCAAAGTCTTTGATAAACGATTACACTAATGAGTATGGAAAACCGGATTCTGTTGTTTCTGGAAATTCAGAATTCGTTGACCCGTCCGTAACACATCACTGGGGTTATAGAGTTCTGCAGGCACACTGGAAAAATTA
>JBHELA010000139.1:0-2586 GCA_041859005.1 Ignavibacteria bacterium | reverse complement strand
AATAAATCCGCTCTTACAGCTTTCATTCTCTTACTACTCACATATCTTCCCATGTATTTTTCTTAATTCCTCACTTAGAATCTTTGGCTATTAACTGACAACTATCAACGGACAACTATTTTAACAATATCATCCTCCTCGTTTCCCTAAAATCCCCAGTCCTCATCTGATAAAAATACACCCCGCTGTTCAGTCCTGTCCCATCAAAGCTCACCTCATACGTCCCCGCACCCATCCTCTCATTCACCAGCGTCCGAACCTCTCTCCCCTGTACATCATATATTTTTATAGAAACATCACTAACAACTGGCAACTGATAACGGATAACTGTATTAGGATTAAACGGATTCGGATAATTCTGATGTAATATATATTTATCAGGAACTTCAGATAGTAAGGTTGAGATACCCGTTAAAATGTTAGCATCTTTTCTCCATACACAATTCACACCCCCCGCATAAATTTTATTATCAAATATCACCAATCCACAAGTCTGTTGCTTGGGTCCTAAGTTTATCCAGTTATTACCCATATTCGTTGTAGCAAACACTCCTATGTTTGTACTTGTAACTAATGTGTCAGCCATATTTGTAAAAGAATTAATCCTGTAATTAGCGAGTCCTATACTCATCCAGTTATTCCCAAAGTCCGTTGAAACTTTTACTCCGTGGTTTGTACCTGCGAGTATTTTTTCCGAAAAACTGTATAAGCTTATAACTGAATCCCCTGTCAAATTAGATGCCCAGCTGGTTCCGCCATCAGTTGAAATTCTTATTCCGTTGTTCGTTCCTGCGAAATAATAATTGTTATACACAAAAAAAGCAAAAATTTGTGTATTCTGAAGCCCAATAAAATTCCAGTTCTCCCCCGAATTTGTCGTCTTATATGCCCCGCTGTTTGTTCCGCAATAAAGTATAGTATCTTTTGTGTATAAACTTTTTATCGAATAATTATTTAATCCAGAATTTGATTTAATCCAGTTTTGCCCGTTGTTAGATGATTTATATACCCCCGAATCTTTCGTCCCTGCAAAAACAAATGCATTTTGTCTTGCCAGACATAAAACACTTTTGTTCTTCATATCCAAATTTGCCATATACCATGTATCTCCATAATCGCTTGATGAATAAATTCCTCTGATATCAGTACTGACTAAAATATTATTATGGTTTTCTACAATACTATTTACTGTATAAACTTCAAATCCTGTACTATTCCAGTTTTGTCCGTTATTAGTTGTTGCGAATAATCCACATTTTGCAAATGTGGATGCAGCAAATAAAGTTGTATTATAAGATAATAGAGATACTATTTGTGAAGTGTCAATCCCGGTTTTTGCTGGAAGCCAATTAGAACCATCGGTTGTTTTGTATATACCTCTAAAAGCAGTTCCTGCATACAGTAAACCATTATGAATTGCAAAAGATCTTATCCCATAAAAATCATAAAAAAACCCATTATCACATTGAATCCAGCTCATTCCATCATTAGTAGTTCTGTATAGCCATTCACCTGAAACATACAAAGCATTGTTAAAATAAGCAAATCTTCTGGCAGTATTATAAGCTATTCCATTATTTCTTTCCTGCCAGGTTACACCATTATCCGTTGAAGCGAATACACCAATTGCGGATGCTGCAAATAAAGTATTTCCAACAATGATGAAATCCTTTACACTGGTGACACCTGCACAACTTATCCAATTTAAACCATTATTTGTCGAATAGTAAACAGTATGAGAGTATTCTAAAGCAAGTACTAAGTTTGCACCGGTTTTAATTATACGGCCTACAGCAGTGTATCCGGTATTAAAACCTCTTGGAATCCAATTTTGACCATGATTTGTAGTTGAAAATAGCCCACTACTTGTACAAGCAAATAATTCAGTCCCGTTAACATAGAAGTTGTAAACACATAATAAATATCCTAAATTACCAGCGGCAAAAAACCAATTAACTCCATTATCAGTTGACTTGTAAATCCCCCTGCAATTAGCATTTGCAAATAATACGCTGTCTATACTTGCTATATTATCAACCCCAAATACTGAACCATAAATCCCATTTGTACATTGAGTCCATATTTGTGAATATGAATTTGTGTAAGATAATATTAATAATATTATTATAAGTGGAATTTTTTTTAGTCTCATATTTCATAAACTTAAGTTTAAAAATAATAAATACTTTGACTTTGAAAAATATGATTATTCTATTTTCAATATTCAATCCTATCTTTTGATATGCTATTCTGTTTAATTTTTTAAACAGAGCACCAGTTTTGTAAACCCCTTACTCGTTCCCGGGTCCACCTTGGAAACGCAAAAATTTATCTTCTACTAAATAATTATTTTATCAGAAACATTTTCCTCGTTTCTCTAAAATCCCCAGCCCTCATCTGATAAAAATACACCCCGCTGTTCAGACCCGCGCCATCAAACCTTGTTTCATACCCCCCCGCCTGCATCCTCTCATTCACCAGCGTCCGCACCTCTTTTCCCTGCACATCATAAACCTTAATCACGACATTACTGACAACTGGTAACTGATAACGGATAACTGTATTGGGATTAAACGGATTCGGATA
>JBHELA010000189.1:0-4952 GCA_041859005.1 Ignavibacteria bacterium | reverse complement strand
ATGTTGATGATAAAGTGATGATAATCACTTTATCTGAAATCCTCGATGACGAAGTGTATCGGGAATTTTATTAAAATAAATATCAAGATTTTCTAATGAGATAAGCACAGATAATTACGTAACCTATTTCAGGACAAACATTACCAACTATGCGCTCGGGTCGAAAATTCGCTGCTGCATAAATCCGCCGTCTTGCAGAAGTCCCGCCATTTTGTTGGGAGGGTTGGGTGGATTAAATATTAACTATTCCTGCCCATGGCAGGCAGGAATAGTTAAAAACAATTATTTCACCAGCATCATTCTTTTTGTTACACTAAATTCTCCCGATTGCATCCTGTAAAAATACACACCACTTGCAAATCTGCTTCCGTCAAACGATGATTCATAACTTCCTGCTGTCAGATTTTCATTCACGAGTGTTTTTACCTCTCGCCCCATATTGTCAAACATTACTATCTTCACAAACCCAGCCCGCGGCAATTCAAATTTAATCTTCGTTTCCGGATTAAATGGGTTTGGGAAGTTTTGTGACAAAATATATTTCGAAGGTATTTCATTGGAAATTTGATTTATACCGGTTGATAACACACTATCACATAAAAATATTCTATATGCAGTATGGTCTGAATGATCAATAACGTTACCATATTCAGGGTTCATATTACGCGGGGCAGGTGATTTCCAACGTTCAATAAATGATAGATTATGCTGCGGGTCGTAATGTTCTTCAAGCTCATCAGGAATTCCATCGCCATCCTGGTACCCGTTGTTATCTTCTGTCCAGAGAGTCTGTCCTGCTACACCCGGGTGAGTTCTCTTATATTCTCTTATCACACGCCACAATGCTTGTGCCGCAAAATGTACCTGATCAAATCCATAATTTGCAGAGTCATAAGCCATTTCCTTTCGATGATAAGTGCCTCTACATTCATCAGGAAAGTTAGATTGAACAGGATGCGACCTAACCATACTTGAAAACATACAATGTTCATGAGAATAGCTGTCAGCAACGCTGTGAAGCAATATTGCGAGAGCAACAGAACTTCCCGGTTGTACTCTTTGATATGGAGTAGTGTTAACTGCGGAAGTGTCGCAAAACCAAATATCATTCGGTTTGTCTCCGGGACCCCCATGTCCGGGTCTATCATAAAGAGCCCAGTTTTTTAACGAATCAATACTGACTGGATTAGGACCGATTCTCCAGTATTTTGGACTCGCAGTATCAGCTTGATTATAAGAGACAGGAAGAGTATCACCATAAACATACCCGCCGAGTAATGTATCCGAACCATTTCTTGTTGCCATATGTATATATATCGCTGAATTTTCATGCCAGGAATTAAATGGAGGGAAAGGGCAGCGTTCTGTACCTGCTAATGATTGTGACCATTGCGGTGTGAAAGTAATTGTTCCGAGAATTACTAAGGGCTCAATTCGAGCTTCGTATGGATACGAGTGACCCAAATAGTTTATGGGATTAGCATTGTCGCAAACAGAACAGTACCTTGCTATTAATTCCGCATGTGCATTACTGAAACCTGATTTAATTAGGAGCAATTTTGTCAGCTCAAAATGAAAAGTACTGTGATGGATGGGAATAGCACTGGACATAAGAGTAGTTATACTCATACCGAGACTGTCACTGTTCTCTTCAGCAAAGGAATATGCCTTATTGTTAGTTGAATTAACGTTTACAAATAATGATAGCATAATAGCTAATAAAACTACTGATATAGTTTTTGATAATTTCATAGACATCCTTTACCGGTCTAATTTAAGTTAATGTATTATGTTTATTGAATAAAACAGCGAATAATTCATATAGTTCCACGAATGGTAAAAAGAAATAAGTGTGTCAAGGTAAGCTATGAAATGAAAATCCCCCTCGATTGCAACGGGGATTTATGATGTGTGCTGATAAATACGTAAATCTGATTCTGAAAACGACAATTAAAATAAACTATCTCACCAGCATCATCCGTTTCGTCTCGCTGTACCCATCTGCCGTTAACCTGTAAAAATACACACCACTTGGGAAGTCGCTTGCGTTCCAGTCAACGGAGTACGTTCCGTGATTGAGTCGTTCGTTTACGAGTGTTGCAACTTCTTTCCCGGTAATGTCTAAGATTTTCAAAGACGAATAACTATCAACTGGCAACTGGAAACTAATTTTAGTTGTTGGATTAAACGGGTTCGGAAAGTTTTGCGATAACGAAAAAGCCGAAGGAGATTCAGTGCTGATGTTTTGTATACCGGTTAAAAGAGGATTATAATAAATTCCGCCTGTATTGTAATAAGTGTTGTTGCCGAATCCGCCCCATGCAATCATTTTATTTCCTGTCCAGACAGCCGTATGATGGTACCGGGCACCCGGTGCATCCAGGTCTGTCATGCCTGTCCATAAATCTGTCGATGGGTCATAAATCCAGCCCGAATTAAAATATACAGAACCGTTATATCCGCCCCATACAATCATTTTGCTTCCTGTCCAGACTGCCGTATGCCAGTCCCTTCCTGAAGGCGCATTAACAGTTGAAGTAGGAGTCCACGTATCAGCAGCAGGGTCATAAATTCCTCCTGTATTGTTATAAACCGTATTCGCATATCCGCCCCATACAATCATTTTGCTTCCTGTCCAGACTGCTGTGTGCCAGATTCTGCCTGTCGGTGCGTTGTTTGTTGAAATAGGAGTCCATGTGTCTGCTGCCGGGTCGTAAGCAGCGCCTGTGTTATAATAGTTTGTAACATTATATCCTCCCCATACAATCATTTTATTCCCCGTCCAGACTGCCGTTTGGTATTGCCTACCCGAAGGGGCATTAGATGTTGATGTCTGTGCCCATGTATTCGAGGTTGGATCATACTGTCCTCCTGAATTCAGATAGCTGCCGTTATATCCACCCCATACAATCATTTTACTGCCCGTCCAGATTGCCGAAGGGTTATTTCCGCCTGCAGGGCAATTTGCCGTGTTTGTAGGCGTCCATGTATCCAAAGCAAGATCGTAAACTCCGCCCGAATTTAAATAACTTCCGTTTAAATTTCCGCCCCATACAATCATTTTACTTCCTGTCCAGACTCCAATATGTGCAATGCGTGCAGTCGGTGTGCTTGTTAATGAAGTCGTAGTCCATGTATCGTTAGAATAGTTATAAACGCCTCCGGTATTGGTTGACAATGAAGAACCTCCTGTACCGCCCCAGACAATAAGGCTTGTTCCCGTCCAGACTGCAGCGTGACGCTCACGTGCTGTGGGTGCGTTTGTTAATGAAGTTGGGGTCCAGGATTCCTGAGAGAAACAATTCTTTATGAAAAGAGAGTTGCCCTTTGGTGCAGGGGCAAACTGTACAATGATAAATGCGAGAAGCAAAATAAAATATTTTATTTTGCCTGAAGAAAACGGAAGATGTTTAAAAATCGTCATATTTTTTATTTTTATCTAAATACATCAAATATCCTTAAATGTAATAGTAATTGTATCTATTATCAATCAAATAATTCTTCTTCAAAACACGGAATCTTGCTTTAATAAAACAGGGGACTTCCGTCCCTTCAATAACATAAGTATTTCAATTCTATCTATTCGTGACCATCCGCCCTTTGTTTTTCAGATCTCCAATGCAACTATTTATCAGTTGCATTTTTATTCCATCTGTTATATTTTCTCACATGAGCAAAATTGATAAACTGATTCAAAGACTTAAGAGCAACCCAAAAGATTTTTCGTATGATGAATTGAAAAAGCTATTGCTGCATTTTGGATATGAAGAAGTTAAGTCAGGAAAGACTTCAGGCTCAAGAGTTGCATTTTATAAGGCGGATACTCAGCATATTATCAGACTGCATAAACCGCATCCAAAGCCAGTTTTGAAAAGCTATCAGATACAAATGCTCATAAAAGAATTAACAGAACAAAATTTAATACAATGAACAATACAATAACATATAAATCATTTATCGGTTCTATTCAGTTCAGTGCCGCAGATAAAATCTTCTTCGGAAAAATTGAAGGCATCAATGATTTAGTAACCTTCGAGGGAAAAACCGTTGACAGGCTCATCAGCTCTTTTCACGAAGCCGTCGACGATTATCTTGAGTTATGCAAGATGAAGAAAAAAGACCCGCACAAATCTTTCAAGGGCAGTTTTAACGTCAGGGTTAACCCGCAGATTCACGCAAGAGCGTATCACACTGCAAAAGCACTAAAGCTGTCACTGAATCAGTTTGTGCAAAAGTCTATCGAAAAAAGCCTCTCCGATGGATTAGAGTAATAGTTCGAAAATTCCATAACACAACAGAACAGGGGACTCCCGTCCCCTGCATGAAATAGACCTCTGCTCTTCTAACAACTACCTCACCAGCATCATCTTCCTCGTCTCGCTGTACCCATCCGTCACCATTCTGTAAAAATAAACACCGCTCGAATACTCACTCGCATCCCAATCAGTAACATAAGTCCCAGCCGCAAGCCTTTCATTCACAAGCACTTCAACCTCTTTCCCTGTCACATCAAAAACCGTTATCTTCACTCCCGTACTCTTTTGAATCTCAAAATTAATCTTCGTCACAGGATTAAAAGGATTCGGATAGTTCTGAAACAATTTAAAATCCGTTTGTATTTCAAGCGATAAATTGCTTGCTGATGTTAATATAGAATTTTTAAATAAATAATTTCCGATATTGTTATCCCAGTTGCTCACTGCAAAATCAGGGTCGTATGTATAAATTGCTTTAATACTTATATTTGTGCCGTTAAGCGGGGGAGTTCCGAAACTTACCCAGCCGTTTTCGAGATCATAGCAAAACTGACTGAATGGAATTGTATCGTTCCCGAATTTTACATTTAAAAGTTTTTGCAGCGGATTTTTTGAGAGATAAAAAAGTTTTTTAACACCATTTCCTGCAAACTCAGCATCGAGAGTGTCAAATCCGTCATGATCGTAATCAGCTGC
>JBHELA010000043.1:0-2990 GCA_041859005.1 Ignavibacteria bacterium | reverse complement strand
TTCCAAATACACGCTTGAAAACGGAAACATTATCATAACAACAAAGCAGGGTGATAAATGTATTCACATTACAGTTAAAGATACAGGACTTGGAATACCAAAAGAAGATTTGCCAAGGATATTCGAGAGGTTCTACAGGGTAGATAAAACACGGTCGCGTGATATGGGCGGCAGCGGACTTGGATTATCAATAGTAAAACACATACTTGAACTGCACAACAGCCAGGTTAAAGTCGAAAGCGAACCCGGCAAGGGCACAAAGTTCGAATTTAACCTGCCTGTATAAGACTTTAAGAAAAAACCGCATACTAAATATCACAAAAGAGATTTATTACCGCAAGGAACGCAAACCCACTTCGAAGCAATCTGTATAAAATAAAAGGTTTTACCACAGAGGCGCACAGAGATAATCACGGAGCACACAGAGAAAGATTTATTTTATTGTTAAGAGCAAAAGATTTTAACAACAGAGAACGAAGAGATAATCACTGAGCTTCCAACGATTACAATAGTTTTTATTTGGTTTGTTTCAAATAAATTTTGTTTTACTTCACTATTCTGTCTTTCATACCTGAATAACCGTTCTGTATCATAGGTGCACTCAAAAGAAAATCATGCGGAAAACCGTATTCAATACTGCTTACTTCATCAAGTCTTTTCATTATATCATCAGATAGTTTAACATCAACGCATTTCATGTTTTCTACAAGCTGAACATCTGTTCGCGAGCCGACGATTGGAATAAAGAGTCCTTTCTTCTGTCTGACCCAGTTTAGAGCAATTATAGAACCCGGTATTCCTGTCTCATCGATTATCTTTTTAACTTCTTTTGCAATGGCGGTATTTCTTTCGTTGAGCCTTGCACTTCCCTCTTTGATTCTTTTCGGGGATTTATCATCATCCGCAAGATATTTACCTGTCAGTGCACCGCCGCCGATAGTACCCCACGGAGTTATTGCAAGTTCAAAATGATTTGCCATTGGAATGAGGTCGCGTTCAGCACCGCGCTGAATAAGAGAATACTCAATCTGAAGTGCAACCAGCTTTGCCCATCCGCGGATATCAGCCATTGTATTAGCGCTCGATACAACCCATGCAGGGGTGTCGGAAATACCGACATATAAAACTTTCCCGGATGAAACAAGGTCATCAAATCCTCTCATAACTTCATCTATAGGAGTAAGGAAATCCCATGCATGAAGCCATAACAAATCAATGTAATCAGTGTTAAGTCTTTTTAATGAATCCTCAACAGAGTTCATCATGCTCTTTCTGCTGTTACCTGAAGCGTTTATGTTACCAGGGCTTCCCGGATTTTTAAGCGTGTATTTTGTTGCGAGTACGTAATAGTCCCGCTGATGAGCTATAAACTCTCCTGTATATTTTTCGCTTGTGCCTTCGTTGTAAAGATTTGCGCAGTCAAGAAAGTTGCCGCCTGCGTTCACAAAAGCATCAAAAACTTTCTTCGAATCTTTCTTGTCGGTTCCGAATCCCCACTCAGTACCGAAAGTCATCGTTCCAAGGCAGAGTTCAGAGACTCTCAAACCTGATTTTCCGAGTAATCTGTAGTTCATATATTGAATGTAATGTTTGCTTTTAAAATAGTTGTAACAAGTAAGACGGGGAATAAATTTCTTATTCTCTTTTTACCGATTTGTATTCCTTATTGACATCTATCATTTCGGCATAGTTGCTGTTCCAGACACGCATAAACACCTTTTCAAGTTCTTCATTGACTTTTCTGCTGTCTATAATCAACGTGGCATTACGGCTCTCATGGAAATAGCTGCGCTCGAAGTTGGCGGTGCTAATCCATGAATATTTATCGCCTCCAATCATCATCTTGCAGTGCTGTACGCGCGAATAAGGTATAAATCCTCCGCTGTACTGCGGTATAGTCGAAAGCTTTACTTCTATTCCCTTAACCTTTGAGAGCTCCTTTATCTGGTCAATAGCATCCTTCTTAATTGCCCAGTCAGAGAAAATAATCTTTACATCAACTCCCCTATCTGCTGCTCGTCGGAGCTCATCATCAATCGTAGTATAAGGTGAATCCTTGCTCTTGCCTTTTGTAGTGTATGAGAAATAATTGATGTAAAGTTTGCCTTTTGCATTTCTGATAAACCTAACAAGCTCTGTTTCTTCCTTTGCAAATCCTTTATTTACAAGGTCATTAGGGCTGAATGCGGGATACAGTTTAACTTTGCCGTAGTCAATTGTATTAAGAGTTCGTTTATTCTTATAAGTGTAGACCTTCTTAGTTGATTTCGATTTAAACTTACGAATATTTGCGGCAGAATAATCATCGCAAAGAGCCCAGTCAGTATCAAAGACTCGCATGAACATTGCAGCAAGATTTTTATCTTTAACCCGTACACCGAGTTCATGAATGTGTTTCAATGCACGGTAATCAAAGTTCTGGCTTCCGAGAAAGAGGTCTTCCCTGTCAACGACAAAATACTTTGCATGCATAACTCCGCCTGCTATTTTATTGAAAGGGATTATCTTTAGCGTAATATTCGGAATATTCCTGAATACCTTGTCACTTTCGGGATACCTGTTAAAGAAATTCTCGTCAATAATAATCCTGACCTGTATTCCCCTGCCGGCAGCAGCAATAATTTCGTTTATCACTTTCTCAAGAAGTTCTCCCTTTTCGTTTGCAATGTAGAAGGTCTCCATGTTAATAGACTTCTTTGCAGACCTTATCATTTCAATCCAGACATCAGTTGCACGGGGAAGCGTTGACTCTTCAAGAATAGTTTCAACGGGAACGGATTCAACAATCTGAAAGACGGTCTGGGAATGAACTGACGCAGATAATAAAATAAGCAGCAGTACCGGTAAAAAGTATTTTCTTAAAAACATCATGGTTGTGATTGTGATTTAGGGAATAATAACTTTGTGTTTAAGTATATAATAATTCTGTAGCAGCCGTAAGCAACGAACGGAGCGACAAAGACATCTATTGAATAATGAACTTTCTGAAG
>JBHELA010000444.1:0-2531 GCA_041859005.1 Ignavibacteria bacterium | reverse complement strand
AGACAAGCCCTTCATATTCAATGAATATGAGGGGCTTTTTCTGTTTAAAATGTCTTATGCGAAAGACAAGATAATTCCTAATTATGACAAAGTACAGACTCTAAACTGTACCCCTTTTGAAAAATCATGCGGGGGGTACAGTAAATCAAAACGCAGGGGGTACAGTTTGTCAGGAATTGGCTGTAATTAGTCCTTATTTGGCTAGCTTCATAAAACTCATTTACAAATAGTTAAACGTAATTTTACAACATTAAAAAATGAGCTTATGAGAAGTACATTTAGAATCCTTTTCTACGTGAAAAGAGACAAACAGAAATTGGATGGGACACTTCCCATCATGTGCCGTATTACTGTTGATAGGCAGGCATCACGATTTAATACTAAGATAAACGTAAAACCGGACCTTTGGGATGCAAAGGCTGGAGCAGCTACAGGAAGAACCAGAGAAGCTTCAGAAATCAATGTTCTATTGAATGATATTAGAACAAGTATTCACAATGTTTACCATGATTTGTTGACTAAAGAAAATAATGTGAACGCAGAACGAATCAAAAATGTTTTTCTTGGTAATGATATGAAGTATCAAACAGTTTTGGAGCTGTTTCAATGTCACAATGATAGTATAGCTAAGTTGGTGGGAATTACAAAGTCTAAAGATACCTATCAAAAGTATGAAGTGGCTCGTAAAAGAATGGCGGCATTTATAAACGAGTTTT
Source organism: Ignavibacteria bacterium (assembly GCA_041859005.1). Classification (GTDB taxonomy): domain Bacteria; phylum Bacteroidota; class Ignavibacteria; order Tepidaquicellales; family Tepidaquicellaceae; genus CAIKZJ01. Next base: position 1,815 of record JBHELA010000444.1, on the reverse strand, counting down.
ACAATGCATCTGATATTACATTAAAAGAGGTGAATCATATGTTTCTGCAAAACTTCGAAATTTATCTGATGACTACTTGTGGATGTAAAGAAAATACTGCAGCTAAGTTTCTGCAAAGATTCCGTACAATTATAATCATGGCTAAAAACAATGGGTGGATACATAAAGATCCCTTTGCTAATTTCAAAATAAGATTCAAAAAGACCGATCGTGGTTATCTGTCACAGGAAGAAATAGATTTAATCATCAATAAAGAGTTCTACACTGAACGTCTGGAAAAAGTTAGAGATATTTTCATTTTTAGTTGCTTTACTGGTTTGGCATATATAGATGTTAAAAATTTGAGACAAACAGATATCCGAAAATCTTTCGACGGACGTATGTGGATTATGAGTAAAAGAGAGAAAACCGGAGTAAGTTATAATGTGCCTTTACTTGATATTCCATTACAAATTATAAAAAAATACGATGGTAAACAAAGTGATGATAAGGTACTTCCTGTAATGAGTAATCAGAAGATGAATGAGTATTTAAAGGAAATCGGAGCTTTATGTGGAATAAACAAAGATCTGACATTCCATCTTGCTCGACATAGTTTTGCTACTTTAACATTGACAAAAGGTGTAACAATTGAGAGTGTTTCTAAAATGTTAGGACATACCAATATTAAAACAACTCAGATTTATGCCAGAATTACTGATGTAAAAGTAAGCGCAGATATGAATTCTTTCGCGGAAAAATTAGAAACAAAAAATAGCAACTCCAATTTAAAGCTTGACAAACTCTTTGAATGTCTTTCTAAGAACGAAAAAATGAAATTATTTAATCTTCCTTTCACATTATCAGATGATCCAGGAAGAGAACTTAGAATTTCGGTAATGTGGCGCAGTTTATCCGAGGAAGAGAAAAGATCACTCTGGTCAAATACTTTCGAACGAGATGAACCTACGACTTTTATTCCCTTAAAAAAGGCGGTTTTTTAATTAATAAATATAGTTATGGAACTACAGATTATTCAAAACAAGATTTATGAAATTCGCGGTATAAGGGTTATGCTGGATTTTGATCTTGCAAATCTTTATGATGTTGAGACTAGGGTATTGAAGCAGGCAGTAAAACGTAATATAAATCGTTTTCCTGAGGACTTTATGTTTGAACTCACTAAAAATGAATGGCAGGAGGTTATCACAATTTGTGATAACCTACCTGAGACAATCAAATATAGTCCTGCAACAGCCTTTGCGTTTTCTGAACAGGGTGTTGCAATGCTTTCATCGGTTCTAAGGAGTAAGAAAGCCATTGAAGTGAATATTTCTATCATGCGTGCATTTGCAGCATTGCGGCAATATGCTTTAGGTCATGCAGAATTGAATCGTAAGTTGGAAGAGTTTATGATTGAAACTAATATGCAATTCAGTGACATTTATCAGGCATTGACGGAACCGGCATCTCAAGAGGAGACAAAGACAAGCCATGTAAGAAAGTTGGTTACATTAAAAAAAAATAAATAGAAGCTATGGAAAGAGGATATATAAAGATTGAAGAAAGTGGCGACAAGCAACTTGTTGTGACAGCACAATTGGTCGATTCTACTGTATGGCTCACTAAGCATGAAATTACAGATTTATTTAATGTTTTTGTGAGCACTATTAGCAATAATATAAGATATCTGTTTAAATCAGGTTTACTCTGTGAAGAAGCAGTCACCTGTATTCAAAAAACAGAAACAAACGGATGTTATTCAGAAATTGTATATTACAATCTTGAAGTGATTGTCTTTTTAGGCTACCGCATTAATTCCTTAGAAGCAAAAGC
>JBHELA010000400.1:0-5550 GCA_041859005.1 Ignavibacteria bacterium | reverse complement strand
ATCCGTTCAATCAGCGGAAATCTGTGTTCGATTTACGCATTCTATTCTTTCTTGCCCAGCTCCCTCAAAACCCCCTCTAATTCCGCCGAAGTAAACCTCTCCATCGTCTTCTTCAAATCCGCCGCCTCAGTCCGTCTCAGCCCAGCAAGCGGAAAATCCTTCACATCCCCCTCCTCCTTACCCTCATCCGGCACCCACTCATAAAGCTCATTTGGCGTACACTTCAGCCCGACGCAAAGCCGCTCCAGCGTACTCGTTTTCAAACTCGCCACCTTACCGTTCAGAATTCTCGACGCCATACCATATTGAATCCCCATTTTAAGCATAAAATTCAGCGGACTCGAAATCCCCCTCAGCACAATCAGCCGCTTAACATTAAGTTTCAGCATATAAATATCCCCCTTTTATAAAATTTACTTTCCCAAAACTCGCAATTTCAGCAATAATAATCAATAGAATACCGCAAACCCATCTTCATTCTACTTTTTTTAATACTCATTCTATCTTTATTAATACTTATTCTATTTTTATTAATACTCATTCTATCTTTTTTAATACTCATTCTACTTCTTTTAATACTCATTGCACTTCTTTTATTACTCTGTCCAAAGAATTTGACACTCACTCAGTTCATAAATCCAAAATTATTTCGGCTCTTCTTCGAAGAAACTTGACTCTTTTTCAAAAGTTTATTTAAATAAATTCTTATTAGAATCTTCTATGATAATTTTAAAAATATAAAGGAGCATTTTCCGTATGCATGAACTTCTTAGCTTCGCTTAAGAAGACAGTTAATTTATTTTTCTCATAAACCTATAAAATAAAAGTTCTGAATAAATACTATCGTATCAGTAAATATCAGCAGAAGAATAGCTAATCCAATCTTATTTCATTACAGTTTGTAGCATAAACAGAAGAGAAGAAAAAGCTCTTTTTAATCGAATACAAACAAGACCGAAAACAAATTGTTTTTCATGTATTTTACAAGTAAATTATAATATCATTGGAAAGAAAAACATGAATTCGATCGAGAAATCTCTTCAGGAAGTAATAGACAAAACAGTTAACAAAGGGAAAGTTTTCGGAATTTCTTTTGCTATAAACAGAGATGATTCAACATGGAATATTGCATCCGGTAATTTATCTGTTAATCAATCGTACTTTATCGCAAGCGTTACAAAACTTTTTACATCAGCCGTTATATTTCGTCTGGAATATGAAAAGAAAATCTGCCTTGATGATAAAATAAGTAAATACCTTGGAAGCAGTATTATTAACCGAATTCATATCTTTAATGGACAAGACTTTTCGAATGAGATTTCAATAAAACATCTTCTTGCGCATACTTCAGGTCTTCCGGACTATTTTCAAGACGGAGAGAAAAAGGATAACAGTCTTAAAGATGAAATAATAAACGGTAAAGACCGGAGCTGGACTTTTGAACAGGTAGTAGAAAGGACGAAAATGTTTAAGCCGCTTTTTGCACCCGATAGTAAAAATAAAGCACATTACTCGGATACTAATTTTCAATTACTCGGAAAGATAATCGAATCTGTTACAGGAAAATCATATTCTGAAAACTGCGAAGAGTTTATAATAAATCCGCTCGGTCTATCTAAGACATATCTTTATCAAAACTTTAGCGACAAAACACCTAAAACCCTGTATTATAAATCCAATGAGCTGAAAATACCAAAATCAATGACTTCGTTTGGTGCTGACGGGGGAATTGTATCAAACTCATCTGAATTGCTTATGTTTGTTAAAGGATTCTTTACAGGATTATTATTTCCTGTTGAGTATATAAATAAAATTCAGATATGGAATAAAATATTTTTTCCGCTGCAATCAGGTATAGGAATTCACAAGTTTCAATTGCCGTGGATATTTAATCCTGCAAATAAGATTCCGTATTTTATCGGGCATTCAGGACTTTCCGGAGCACTGGCATTTTACAGTCCGAAAGAGAATATATTCATTTCAGGAACTACGAATCAGGCAGCTTATCCTGATTTATCGTTTAAAACTATGATTAAACTAACTGAAATACTAATTCGAAATAAACAGGTTAAATAATATTTCTATTTGAAAATAAGTTAAACACTTTTACAATAACTAATAAAGATAAAAAACTGAAAAAAGCAATAGTAGTCGGAGCAACATCGGGTATTGGATACGAATTAGCAAAATTGTTAGCCCTGAACGATTATAAAGTAGGAATTACAGGAAGAAGAACAGAGCTGTTAGAGAAATTAAAAAGTGAAAAACCTGAATCATTTTTTATTAAGTCTTTTGATATTAGAGACATTAATATTGTTGAATCAAAATTCGAAGAACTAACGAACGAACTTGGAGGATTGGATTTAATGATAATAAGTTCCGGAACGGGAGAAATTAACAAACAACTGGACTTTGATTTAGAGCTTCCAACGATTGAAACAAACATTACAGGTTTTACGTGCATAGCAGACCTGTCATTCAGGTTTTTTGAGAAACAAAAATCAGGGCATTTAGCTGCTATAAGTTCAATTGGAGGACTTCGCGGAAGCATGTTGTCACCCGCATATAATGCATCGAAAGCTTATCAAATAAACTATCTGGAAGGATTAAGACAAAAAGCAGTAAAGCTAAAAGAAGAAGTTTACGTAACTGACATCAGACCCGGTTTTGTTGATACAGATATGGCAAAAGGCGATGGACTATTCTGGGTAATGCCTGTTGATGTTGCAGCCAAACAGATTTACAAAGCAATAATTCGTAAAAGGAAAATCGCTTATGTAACTAAACGCTGGTATTTAGCAGCAATATTGCTAAAATTAATACCGGGATTCATATACGATAGAATGAGGATAAATTAAATTTGTATTTTAAAATTAATATATGAAATGAACGAGCAGCTAAAAAGTATATTACCTGAAAATCATCTTGATGAGTTAACCTCTATAGTAAGAGAAAAAAGGTTAAAAGTTTCAGAACATTTCATCAAAGCAGGAGAGGTGCCTTTTAAGATTGCGTTTATTAGTTCAGGGCTGTTCAGGTATGTTTATACAAGCGAAAGCGGTGTTGAATTTACAAAGGCTATTATTCCAGAAAGTAATTTCATTAGTTCTTATTCCGCAATGATATTGAACAGACAGTCATATTTTTCAATAGAGGCATTAGAAGATTCGTGTATATTTGAATTTCATTGGGATGCTTTCAAAGAATTGATGGACAGGGATATATTCTGGGTTAAGTTCCTTTTGAAATTTGTTGAGAAGGGATACATAATTAAAGAAAAACGGGAACGCGATTTATTATTGTTAGACGCAGAAACAAGATATAAAAACTTCCTCTTAGAATTTCCCGGAATTGACCAAAGGATTAAGCAAGGAGTAATTGCCTCATATTTGGGAATTAAACCTGAAACACTGAGCAGAATCAGGCGAAAAATCATTTATTGATTTAAGTCAATGCTCATGATTTAAGTAAAATGTAATTTTGTAGTATTGTTTAAATAAATCACAAAAATATGAATCTAAAAAACAATACTGTATTAATTACAGGCGGAAGTTCGGGCATCGGGCTTGAATTAAGCAAGGTACTGACTCAAAGGGGAAACTCAGTCATCATTTGCGGAAGATCAAATGAAAAACTTATTGCTGCAAAGAAATTGCTTCCGGAAATCACAACTTATCAATGCGACTTAGCCGACGCAAAGAAATCTGACGATTTTGCGGAAATAATCAAAAAGAATCATCCTGATTTAAATATCCTTATTAACAATGCTGCAATAGTCAATAAAATCGACTTCATAAAAGCCGAAGATGCGATTGAACTGGCAGAAATTGAATACAATACTAATCTTATTGCTCCAATACGATTGATTAAGCAGCTTTATAATACAATAAGTGTGAATGACTCTCCGTCAATAATTAACATTACAACAGGTTTAATATATGCCCCAAGGGTATTATATCCTTTCTACAATTCATCGAAATCCGCACTGCATTCGTTTACACAAACACTTAGAATCCGTCTAAAGGATGAAAAGACAAAAATAGTAGAAGTAATGTTTCCGGCTGTAAATACTCCCTGGCATAAAGGAAACCCGCCTGGAATTGCTATTAGTACTGAGATTGCAGTGAGAGAAATGATAAAGGGGCTTGAAGATGGGAAGCCAGAAATAAGAATTGGCGGAGCAAAGCTATTATATTTTGTTTCAAGGTTGTCACCGAATTTTGCTCTCAAGAAAGTTAATCAAATACATTAATATATTAAGAGGGAATCCTTATAAAATAATTAAGATGCCAAAGAGAAAATAAATCTTATTTCTCCCGGATAAATAAAATTTATATTTTAAAGTTTATTGATATATTATTATTTATCTTTCGAATAAATATTTTTATTTTACTAATAACTTAAAAAAGGAAAAGAAATGAAGGTTAATAAATTAACTCCGAATTTTGAAGTAAGGAACATCAAACAGACAGTTGAATTTTACGTAACGAATTTAGGCTTTAATTTTATTATGGCTGTTCCCGAATCACAGGACGGAATGGATACCGTAATAAAGGAAAACGTTGATTACGTCTGGGCACACGTTCAAAAGGAGAACATTGAAATATTTTTTCAAAGAACAGATTCCTTTAAAAAGGATGTAATATTTTCTGAAGGACTGCAAATAGCCGCAAGTGTATCTTTTTACATGGAAATTGAGGGTATAAAGGAGTTTTACGAATCACTAAAAATGAAGGGACTTCAAATTACGGAACTAAAGACTACCTGGTACGGTATGCAGGAATTTTATCTGAAAGATATAAACGGTTATATTCTTGGATTTGCTGAAAAGGAAACAGCGGAATGAAAAAGTGTTTAGATTAAAAACTAACTATTTCCGAATGAGTATTTATAAATGAATTCTCCCCGTAGCAAGCTACGGGGTATCTTATTAACAAATATGTCGTCCCTCCGGGACTTTGAAATATATAAATGCTTTTAGCTATTGTTATGTCGTCCCTCCGGGACTTTATGTTTAAATCATTTCAAGATTTTGCTGTAAGCAGCTAGGTATCTTATAAACAAATATGTCGTCCCTCCGGGACTTTGAAATATATAAATGCTTTTAGCTATTGTTATGCCGTCCCTCCGGGACTTTGTATACGTAAGAGACTACAATATATCGCTGCAAGAAGCGGGGTATCTTATTAACAAATATGTCGTCCCTCCGGGACTTTGAAATATATAAATGCTTTTAGCTATTGTTATGTCGTCCCTACGGGACTTTGAAATATATAAATGCTTTTAGCTATTGTTATGTCGTCCCTCCGGGACTTTGTGTTTAAATCATTTCAAGTTTTGCTGTAAGCAGCGGGGTATCTTATTAACAAATATGTCGTCCCTCCGGGACTTTGAAATATATAAATGCTTTTAGCTATTGTTATGTCGTCCCTCCGGGACTTTGTATATGTAAGAGACTACAATATATCGCTGCAAGAAGCGGGGAATTAAACCCACAGTGATTAAAATCCCGGCTCAGTGTTCAACTGATACCGGGATTTTCATATTTGA
>JBHELA010000208.1:0-5664 GCA_041859005.1 Ignavibacteria bacterium | reverse complement strand
AGGTTGTTATCTTTTGCAAACTTTGAGTATTTCTTCACATGATTATCGTTATGTGAAGGGTGGTAAATTTCCACGCCGTCGATACCCGCTCTTCTCAAATCAACAAGGGCGCTTTCCCTGAAGTAACTTCCCGGATGAGCGAGGAATGACAAGCCTCCCGAGACGCGAATGAGTTCGATAATTATTTCATAGTTAAGATTTTCCTTTTTGACAAATGCAGGTTTTCCATCGCCGAGGTATCTATGAAAAGCAGTTTGGAAATCTTTTACGTAACCATTCTCGAGGATTTCGTTTGCCAGATGAGGTCTGCCGATTGAGCAGCTTGTAGAATATTTTTCAAATAAATCAGGAGAGTTGATATTGATACCGAGTTCTTTAAGCTTTTCAATCATTTTATTTATTCGTCTTATACGGAGATTTTTGATTAGCTTCAAATGCTCAGTGAGTGCGATGTTGCTGAAATCAAGATAGTAACCGAGGAGGTGTATTTCCCTGCCGTGGAAATCGGCGCTGAGTTCGATACCGGGGATGATTTCGATATCGTCTTTGCCGTTGTGAATAAGCATGGCCTGAGAGCCTTCGATGTTATCGTGGTCGGTGACGCAAATCAGTTTCAGGTTTTTCTGTTTTGCGAGTTCGAGAATCTCGGGCGGGGTGAGTTTCCCGTCGGAGGAGTTCGAATGTATGTGTAAATCGGCTCTCAATTAGTTGTTAGTTGATAGTTCATAGCACAAATCCCAAGACTGAGGGACACAATAGAACACGGATTGCACGGATGAAGCGGATTTACACAGATAAGAACAATAAAAATATTTAACCGCAGAGGCCGCAAAGAACGCAAAGGACACAAAGAAGTAATTGTTACTATTCACAGCTTTTGATTGATAACAAAAACACCAAAAGTTGATATTGATTTTCAAGTATTTAATCAAGTTTCTTAGAAGTTGTTAGTTTATAGTTGTTCAACCCCTTTGGGGTTGGATTTCTTTGTTTCTTTACCCCCGACTTCGTCGGGGGTTATTCAAATTAAACCTCTTCGAGGTTTTAGAAAATGCTTAACCTCTTTAAGATTTTACGCAAGCTGGAAGTTCGCGTTACCCTCTTTTATAATCGCTGGATTCCAGCTAAAAACATGCTGGAATGACAGAGGACTATTGTAAACACCTGGATTCCAGCTTCCGCTGGAATGACAGGGTAAAAAATACTACATATTTCGCAAGCTGGAAGTCCCGATAAACCGGGATCGTAGACTTGCGTTACTCTCTTTTATTTATTAGCATTTGGCGAGACCCTGTTCGAGGTCTTCGATTAAGTCTTCGACGTCTTCGATGCCAACTGCATAGCGAACGAGTCCGTCTGTAATGTTAGCTTTCAGCTTGCCTTCTTTTGACACCTTTGAATGAGTCATGGATGCCGGATGCTCTATCAAAGATTCGACACCGCCGAGAGAGACTGCAAGAGTTGCGATATGAACATTATTCATGAGTGTTTCGCCTGCTTTGAACCCGCCTTTTAGTTCGAATGCAATCATTGAACCGAAACCTGACATCTGTTTTTTTGCGATTTCATGTCCAGGGTGTGATTTAAGGCCGGGATATCTGACCCATTCAATCTTCGGGTGATTTTCAAGAAACTCAGCAATCTTTTCTGCATTTTCCTGTGCACGTTCAACTCTGATTCCAAGTGTTTTAATACCACGTATTACAAGGTATGCCTGATGCGGGTCCATGTTACATCCGAGAGAAATCATCATAGGACGGAGCTTTTTGTATAGCTCTTCAGTTTTTGCAATCACGATACCGCCTACAACGTCGGCATGACCGTTTATGTATTTTGTTATGGAATGAAATTCAACGTCAGCACCGAGTTCGAGAGGTTTTTGCAAAACGGGAGAGGCGAATGTATTATCGACTACAAGAATCAGGTTATGCTCTTTTGCAATCTTAGAAGCTTCGGCTAAATCCGTAATATCAATAGTCGGATTAGCAGGTGTTTCGAGATAAAGCATTTTGGTGTTAGGTTTTATAGCTTTCCTGATATTATCAAGGTCGGTAGTATCGACGTAGGTTGATTCGACGCCAAACCTTGCCCAATGGTCTTCCATGATAACACGTGCAGGACCGTAAACGGCGGCTGTACTGACCATGTGGTCACCTTTAGACAGGAGCGCCATGTAAATTGTGTTAACGGCTGCCATGCCAGAACTGACAGCAACAGCATCGAATCCTCCGCAAAGTTCAGCGACGCTATTTTCGAGAGCTTTGATAGTCGGGTTTCCGAGACGGGTATAGATATAGCCCTTTGATTCGCCTGTGAAACATTTTGCACCATCTTCAGCAGAATCAAAAGCAAACGTCGAAGTCTGGTAAATCGGTACGGTAGCGGATTTAAATGTATCCTTGTATGCACCTGCATGTATAAGCTTTGTGTTGAACTTCTTATTCTTTGTATCCATGTTAATAATATTTTAAATTTATATAAGTTTTTTTACTTTAAGTATTTTATCAATCATTTCCCTGACTGCACCCTCACCGCCGTTCTTTTTGCAGACATAGTGAACATGCTTTTTGACTTCATCAACTGCACTGTTTGGACAGCATGAGAAGCCAACTTTTTTCAGCAACGGCAAATCAAACTCATCATCGCCTATGTAAGCGAAGTTTTCATTCTTATATCTGTACTGCTTTTTCAATTCTTCAAACGGAAGAAGCTTATCGTCTATTTTCTCGTAGAGGTGGTCAATCTTCAATCTTGCAACTCGTCTTTTATTAACGGCAGAATCCATACCGCTAATTACGGCAAACTTCATTCCGAGTTGTCTTCCTCGTGTTAAGCCGTATCCGTCGTGTGTATGGAACATCTTAATGTCCTCGCCGCTGCTTGAATAGATTATGTGACCGGTTGTAAGACAGCCGTCCATATCCATGAGAATCATTTTAATTTTCGAGAGGTCGGGCTTTTTATTTGTTCTTTTTGTTGTCATTATACTTTTTTAAATGAAGGACATATATCGCTCAGGAAACATTCATCGCATTTAGGTTTTTTTGCCTGACAGACCATTCTGCCGTGCTCTCCTACTCTCATAGAGAAATGGTATTGTTCTTTTGCGGGAATTATTTCTTTAAGTTCGATTTCAATTTTATCGGGGTTTTCATTTTCAATCAAGCCGAGACGCGCAGAGACTCTTTTGAGATGCGTATCGACGATAATCACGTCATGTTTTCCGAAACAATTGCCGAGTACTACTGACGCTGATTTTCTGCCTACGCCGGGTAGTTCTATGAGTGCTTCCATAGAATCAGGAACCTTGCCTTTGTGGTTTTTATCTATGGATTCCGAAAGAGCAAGAATAGATTTTGTTTTATTGTTGAAGAAGTTTATTGATTTGATATTATCCCTGAAATTATCGTGACCGTCTTTGAGAATATCCTTAACACCTTTATACTTTGATTTATAGAGTGGCACCATAGTTTTATTGACTCTATCGTCTGTGCACTGAGCTGCAAGAACGGTGGAGACAATGAGTTCGAATTCATTTTTGAAGTCGAGATGGCACTTTGCGTCCGGATAGTTTTCGGCAAGTCTTTTTGTGATAACTTTAGCTTTCTTCTTCAGGTTTTCAATACGGTCGTTTTTACTCATAGAAAATAGTTTAGCATTTTGTAAATGAGTTTAGCGGTAAGGAAATCGGGATAAGGATTTCCTTTTTTCGGTGCAAGCTCGACTACGTCGAAGCCAACAACGTTCCTTTGTTTACCAAGCTTTTTAAGAAGTGCGATTGTTTCTTCCCAGTAGAATCCGAGAGGTTCGCAGGTTCCAGTTGAAGACATTAACGAAGGGTCGAAATAGTCAACATCGAAAGTAATGTACACATTCTTCTTAAGACCATTAATGACTTTTTCCTGCCAGTTCTTTCCGTGCAGACCGTTTCTTATTGCATAGGCATAGAAAGTTTTAATTTTATTCTTCTTAATGAAATCGTATTCCTCTTTGCACTGTGCACGGATTCCGACCTGAGTAATATCTTTAGTAAACTCAGCAACTCGGGCGCAGAAGCTTGCGTGGGAATATTTCGTGCCTTCGTATTCATCCCTTAAATCGGAATGTGCATCGAAATGAAGTATTGATAAATTTTTAAAAGTATCGAAATGTGCTTTGATAGGAGCGGTGGAGATAGTGTGCTCACCACCGAGCGTAACGACAAACTTTTTATTCTTTATGTGTTTTGTAACTTCTTTGTAAATAATATCAAGAGCTTTCTTTCCTTTTGCCCCGTTAAATTTTACGGGATAAAGTGATGCAATACCGTTACCCTTTTCAAAGCAGAATTCCCTGTTCAGCTCTTCATCAAAAAACTCAACATAGTGCGAAGCGTTGTAAATAGCAGCGGGACCTTTAGCAGCGCCTTTTCCGTAAGAGGTTGTGGCTTCATAAGGAACGGGAAGGATAACTACCTTTGAATCCCTGTAGTTTGAATATTTTTCCTCTATTGCAAGAAAGTTCTTATTTATGTTAAGAGTTTGCATTATTCTTTGGACTGTATTCTTCTATTTTAAACAATTCTTTCAGAGATTTCATAAACTCGCTCTCACGGCTATACCCTGCCGAGAAATCATAAACAGGAGGCTCGGAGGACGAGTCATAACTTATTTCAAACTTTTTTTTTTCAGGGTTTCAAGCCCTGATATGAGTTCCGATATATCGACGACTTCCCTGTTAATCCTGCATAGCTCCACAAGCAGCGATTCCATAAGAACTTTCTGATTGCCTGAATACTTAAACCTCTGCTCGGATTCAGACAAAAGTTTCAGAATCCTCTGTATCTGGTCTATGGAATAACTCTTTGCTTCCTCGAGAAACTTCTTCTTGGTTTCGTCCGATTCATCGAGGAGGTCTGCTTTCTCAGTTGTTTTAACTATAAGCAGGTTTCTGTAATGGTCGGTAATGCCGTTCAGGTATGTAATAATATCGAGACCGTTTTCTTCGAGCTCACTGAAATAAGAGATAATGCTTTTTATATCGGATGTAATGATAAACTTTGATGTGTTAAAATAAATCGTATTATCGGGAAGGTTAAGGAATTCTTTAAGTTCATCGAACTTAATCTTATCGCCGCAGAAAGAGACTGCCATATCGAAAATACCGAGTGCATCCCTGAGAGCCCCGTCGCCAAGTTTTGCGATGAGGAATAAAGAATCTCTGTCAATCTTTACATTCTGCTCTTTTGCAACAAACTCGAGCTGCTCCATAATCTCAGTAATCTTAAGCCTGTGCAAACCAAACCTCTGGCAGCGGCTGACAATTGTCGGCGGAATTCTTTCGGGATTAGTTGTTGCAAGGATGAAGATGAGGTATTCGGGCGGCTCTTCAAGAATCTTTAACAAAGCATTGAACGCCTGAATGGTTAACATGTGAACTTCATCGACGATATAAAATTTATAATCGGCTTTAATCGGGAAATACTTTGCGGCATCCTGAATAGAGCGAACGTCGTCGATACCGCGGTTAGAAGCAGCGTCAAGCTCGAATACATCGGGGTGCACGCCTCTTGTAATCTCTTTGCAGTTTTCGCATTCATTGCATGGTTCGCCTTCTTTAGCATTCTTACAGTTTATAGCTTTAGCAAAAATTCTTGCGATAGTAGTTTTTCCGACGCCTCTGGGA
>JBHELA010000375.1:0-5782 GCA_041859005.1 Ignavibacteria bacterium | reverse complement strand
GTATGTAGACCAATTAATACTCTCACCGTTTTATTCCTTAAGTGTTACCAGTATTTGTAGTACATACATGGATTTGATAAAAGAAAACCTCGTTGAACCGAGCGAAGAACTTGTTATGAGAAGATTAAAATGTGATGATAAAAGTAAACTTCAAAAAATAACAAACAAATTAGCGTTCAAACATTTATTGCTTGAATCCATTTTAGAGTATCTGACATATCTATCGAAAGCCAAAAGCAAAATAGGCGGGCAGAACTATACTGAATTGGCTTCAGGAAACAAGTATAATCTTAAAGTCTCCGAAAGCGTGGACAAAGTAATAAGTTTGTATAATAGATTTCTGTGTAAATGGGGAATTTGTGACATTAAAAAATTAGTTCCTGAAGATATGAAAGAGAAACTGGGATTTATTTAAAGCAATCAAGTCGGTTTAGTAAATTAAAGCACCCAATTCGACACAAACAAAAGAATACACATCTTTTAAGGTTTCCTAAATGTACTTGAATATTTTGGATTCCATCAAAAACAATTAATTCTCACCTGATTTTACTTTTTCCCCATCAGAATAGTACTTGTTTACCAATTCGTCATATTCATTGAAGTGAGCAACTATTAAAGTAAAGCCTTCGCTTTTCTCTTAGGTATTTTTACCCTCAAAGTACTTGATAATTCAAAAATGCTATAAAATTAGCCGTTTTTCAAAGAATCCTAGGTACTTGATTACCCTCTAGTCATATTCTTTGAACAGAGCACACAGCTGCATAAAGCAAGTTGTGTGTTTTTTAAAAAATAAAAAGAGGGATAACCTCTAGAAAGGGATATTTCAATGAAATATCTAAATACAATCACAGTTAAAACAGTACAAGACTTGGGTAATCATATCCAAGAGCTCAAAAACTTACAAACAAATCCTAAAGTATTAACCCTAAATCTGGTTGATACTAGTGGAGATTTCTCACTAGTTTCTGATATTATAGAAGAAATCCGCGAAAACAAGATCAAACTTTATGTTAACGCAACCGGTAAGATCTCAGGAGCAGGCATTATATTGCTTGCAGCCGGTACAAAAGGAAAAAGAAAATGCACTTATGGTGCTACCCTATCCTTCGACAATCATAAGACCGATCAAAAAACGCAAGATTTGATTAATGTTCTGGAATTTGGTTACAAAATAGACCGGAACAAACTTCTATCAGCGTTGAATTCCGATGGGGTTTTAAGCACGAATCATACAAACCTTCTAAAGTTATGCGACCGCATAACTTTCGGGGGAAGAAGGTATTCAAACCCATTAATACCCAAGAAGGCAACAAAAAAACCTTCGAAAAAAACCAAAAAACAGAAAAATCCTACAACAGAAGTTAACAAAGCTTAACTTCTGAATTCAACGGGGCAGGCATTTTGCCTGCCCTTAATTTTTTAATCATAATAAAATATTATGTATAAACTCAATAAAATCGATAAAAAGTGCTATTATAAAATAATAACCGAGTTTGATAATCACATAGCTAATGGAAACATTGGTCCATTTGAAATTCATCTGGATAATACTGATGGAAGTCCTGTCATGTCATACTATATCTTAAAAAAGGCTATGCAAAAGGGAATTGATTTAAAAACTTATTGTTCAGGAAAAATATTGAACGGTGGTGTAGCAATAATATTAGGCTGCCGACACAATGTCTGTTACAGCTGTACATCATTATACGTCAAAAAACCCAAAAAGAAAATGGATTATTATTTTGGTAATAATTGGTATGGTAGACATATTTATGGTTCTTTATTAAGAATATCTGAATACGATGAACTTAACGTTAATGAACCAATATCAGGAGGTGAATTATTTACGTTTGGATTGTTTCATGAATACCGTCACGAATTTAGAAGACAGATTCATTCTCCTTGGGGAATTATAAACTCCAATATGAAACCACAAAAATATAATGGACATATTTGTAGTTGTAAAACCTGCAAGGGCGTTTTCTATCCGGCTGAATTTCTTGAGCTCCAATTGTGTACTTGTGGAAGACACTCACCCACAAACGGTATGTGTGACTGCGGTTTCATTCAAGATCCATATGCAGTAATTAAAGGTGTAATAGCTAGAGATAAAAGTAAAGATACTGCGTACTCGAGCGTACGCGGGTAATGTTGACATAAAAAACACATAATCAGCAGTGGGGCAGGTAATTTTGCCTGCCCCTTTTTATAAACTCAAAGCAGGAACAGCAATGTTCCTGCTATTTTTTTAATTAAATTTTAATACTTTGAACTTTAAACTTAACATTCACCCCAAAATTTGCACATCCATTGCCAAAGAATACGTTGATAACATCTACAAAGTCTTTTTAGAGTATATTGATAACTCAATAGACAGCGCAGAAGAATACTTTGATAGCGATAAAAATGAATACAGCAAGCAAATTAATATAACAGTCACTTTTGATGGTAATGACTTAAGCAATTTCAGGGTGTCTATAGATGACAACAGCAAAGGAATCTCCAATCCGGAGATTATCTTTACAAACATTGGCAACTCTTCTAAAGCACAATCAAGTAATTTGAACGGACAATTTGGTTACGGGATAAACTCGTTTCTTGCGGTTTGCAACAAATTAATTGTTTCTTCAAAAGTAACTGATAATGTTAATTCAAAGAAAGTAACCGTAACAAAGGGCAACTATGAAGACCCTGATCAAGATTTAGAATTAGAAGAAACTTCCGGTATTATTTATAAATTTAATAGCAGTAATTCTTGGACCAGATTCACGCTAGAAGAGTTTTTACCTGACAAGTATAATGACCTCTCTGAGAACAAACTAAAAGAAGAGATAGAAAAACACTTCGAATCGATACTTAGAAGAAAGAAACTTGAGATTAAGATCATCACGAGAAAGAATAGTCAACTAATATGTAAACCCTTTAATTATTCAAAGTTCCAAACGCATTCTTTTGAAGTCGATATTACTAAAGTGTTTTATACTTCAAGTAAAAAATACAGAAAGACCTCCTCAATCGATATCAGTAAGAAGCCGATATTACTCAGGATTTACGTTAGCACCGATAAAGCGCTTAACAGAAAACCGTTTTTAATAGTAAAAGGCAGAAGAATCCAAGATGTTTCAGATATATCGAGTTTCAGAACGTATTCAAAAAGCCAGATATGGTCTCATCCAAACGTAACAGGTTATATCGATACTGACGATCATCTTATCCCAAAAATGGGAAGGTCTGATGTAACAGGGGATGATAAGCTTACCAAAGCTATATTTAACACAATAATATCTTATGAGAGTGACATTAAAAAGATGGTTTACGATGCACTCAAGGTAAATATTACCGGTAAGTTCAAAAAACTGGAATCCATTCTTTCAAAAGCGACAACAGACATTATAAACACAAAAATCAGCAGCATGTTTAAAGGCCGCGAAATTCCCACGATAGGTGAATTTAGTGAGAACATTTTCTCAAAAGACCACTATCTGGTATTTGGCAGCAATGACTCAACAACCAATGCAACTGTACCTATTGTTAAGAAATCCACAAAAGTTGTTAATAAGGCCAGAACTCAAAATGACAAAGATTCAAAGAATATTGGATTTAAAGTAAACCCTGATGATTATGCAATAACAAAGTCAGGAAAACTTGAAAATCCAACTGAGAAAAAGAACGATTTGTCAATTACTTTAGATAACGATAGTGTTCCTCCAAACGATAAAAACAATAATCCACAAAGATCTTCTTACTATGACGGTGTAATAATAATCTATGCCAAACATGAAGAATTCCAAAAACGGCTATCTAATACAAGAGATGCTTCTCCAAAAATAACAAGCCGTATAATATCCTACATAAGCCATGAAATCTTATTTCAGATATTTAGTATTATCGAGTACAATCAAAACACAGAAACAGAATTCCTTAAACTATTTGTTGATTCATTCAACGATCTTGAAGACTCCCTGAAAGAACACGTTGACAAGAATCTAAACGAACTAATTTAACCCAATAAAAAAGGTATAATATCTATGAATCAAACTTTATTGTATTTATGGTAAGCTTTGATGAGCTTGCCGCATCAAAAGAACCTCTAAAAACATACAACAACTTTAAACTGCTTTCCATAAATGAAGCTCGAAAAGCATTAGGAATAAGATATGAAACGATGAGAAAACTAATCGAAGACGGGAAAATCGAATACATAGAAATATTCGGTAAAGTAAAAATACCGGCAATATCTCTTCAGCAGTTTATAGAAAATAACCTTATCCGGAAGTCTCCAACTTCCCATAAAAACATAAATGATGATATCGATAAACTATTTGATAAAGTTAAAAGGAAAATATAATATGGCATCTATACAAATAAAACGAGATAAATATGTTGTCCATTATTATCTTAATGGTGTAAAGAAATCAAAAAGCACGGGTCTATCTGTTAGTGAAAAAAACGCTAAAATAGTGAAACAGTTAAAAGATGAATTAGAAGAGAAGATTAAGCTATCAAGATATAATACAGATATCCTGAAATCAAACATACAAACTATAAGCTTGATAGAATCAATAAATAAATTCCAAAGAGTGCACTTATCTTTAAAATCTGTTTCACACCAAAACAACTTTAATTGGTCTATGAAATATCTGCTTAGTGTTGTTGAAGGAAGCAAATCAGTTGCCGACATTACAACTGAAGATATTTCTGAGTATATAGGTGTTTTGAAACCGATAGTTAGTAATGCTACAATGCATACTTATATCAGATATGCTAAAATGTTATTTAACTATCTCTCAGAAGAAAATTATATCATTAAAACTCCATTTAGGAAAAGGCAAACGCCAAGAAGAGAAGACAGTGATGTAGAAGTTTTCACATTGGAAGATCTAGATAGTCTGTTTAATTATTCTCAAGGAAATGATTTTAAAATGTATAAATTTATGAATATGCTACTGCTTATTGGTACACGCCCGATTGATCTTATTAATCTTACATATGGTGATATAAAATTTGACCAAAATCATATTGTTATCAAGATGGCAAAGACTGGTAATATCATAAACTTTCCTTTATATCAGCAATTACTTGATTTCATTTTAAATCATTTTCCTGAGGTAATAACGGCTCTACCTAACAAATTAATGTTTGAAGACTACACGGTATCGCATGTAGGTAAGAAGTACAGAAAATTCTTAAGGATTCTGAAAATACCAAAAACAAAAAGATACACATTAAAGACTTTCAGAAAGACTTTTGGTACAAACATGGCAGCATTAAACATGCCTGTAAAAGATTTAATGTATCTTATGGGGCATCGTGAACTCGAGACAACCATGAAATATTATGTCAAAGCAAACTCAGCAGAAATTGGAAAACGTATCAACAGCCAACACAAACTGCAGTTAAAATAGTGGACAAATAGTGGACAGAATTTAAAAAAATTCTGTCCATTTTTTCTTTTTGCAGAATCCTGCAATTCTGTCTTGAAAAAACATCTTAATTATGGTAAATTATCCCGCATTCGTAGCTCAGTTGGTAGAGCAGCTGACTCGTAATCAGCGGGTCAGGGGTTCGAGTCCCCTCGAGTGTACGAGAATAAAACCCTTTAGGCATTATTGCTTAAAGGGTTTTTTGTAATAATAAAGTGTTGGTAATGGCAGTCCCGATAAATCAGACATTTATATACCCATATTTATTTTACCATTAAATAAAAAAGCACTGATAAACCACCGATACTTGGACTAAAATCACCACATTAGTAATATAAAATATGGCGTATATATTGTTA
>JBHELA010000103.1:0-11404 GCA_041859005.1 Ignavibacteria bacterium | reverse complement strand
CAGAGAATAGCTTCAGATGCTGCAATTACATGGTCAGCGAACGGTTTTGGAATCAGCACTGTGGGATTCGACCAGCTTAATCCGATGATAGTCAGCAATGGCAATCTTGGTGCATTAGTAGTATGGCAGGATTACCGCAGCGGCAACAATTATGATATTTATATGAATGGGTTCAATACAGGAGGTATAATTACTGAAATTGGAAATGAAGCAACACCACCATTAACATATTCATTATCACAGAATTATCCAAATCCTTTTAATCCTGTAACTCAGATTAATTATCAGCTTCCGATGTCCGGTCAGGTTAGGTTAAGTGTATTTAATTTGCTTGGACAGAAAATCGGTGAATTGATAAATGAAACACAGAGTGCAGGAAATTACTCAGTGGACTGGAATGCAAGCGAATTTCCAAGCGGTGTTTATATATACAGGCTGGAATCGGGTTCATTCGTTGATGTCAAGAAAATGATTTTACTTAAATAAAAATAGAAAGGTTATAAAATGTCTGATATTAAGATGATAAACGGTGTGTTTCTAAGTTTCCTTTTAGGCGGAGCAATCGGCGGTGCTTTGGGATTGCTGTATGCACCCAAATCAGGAAAACAAACAAGGGATGATATAAGCCGGACTTCAAACGAACTCTATGAAGACGGCAAGAAGAAAACCCGTGAATCATGGAATAAAGCAAAAGATAAAGCCGAAAATATAATAGATAATGTCAATGAAGTAATAGGTACAAATGTTGAAAAGATAGTACGAAAATCAGATAATCTAAACGAAGCACTGAAATCCGGAATTAATGCTTACAACATTGACAAAAAATCAAATAGTTTACCAAGAACAGAATATATGGGAAATGCTGATAAACAAGCTCCATGAAGAAGACAGAAAGACACATATTAATCTTTCGTTTGTATTCTTTATGAAAAGCAGAAATATAAGAAATACGGAGATAATCGAAATAATATTCACACAAAACAGATAATATAATTACATTATCTCCGTTTTCTTCTTCTTACAGGTAACAAAGTAACAAAGTAACAATAAATTTAAATTAAAAATGAAGGGAATAAATTATGTTGTGGGCAATAATAATAACATTGGTAGTGCTCTGGCTTTTAGGACTGGTCAGTTCATACACGCTTGGAGGGTTTGTACATATTCTATTAGTCCTGGCAATAATTATACTAATATACAGAATCGTAACAGGGCGAAGAGTAACTTAGCAGAATATAGAAGGTAGCTTGGAAATACCAATGATGCTAATATGGAATAGATGGGAATTTTAAGTATAACATGATTAAGAAATTTTAAAAACCGAAAGCAAATAACAAAAGAAGGATAATCAGATGTCAAACATAAAGATTATAAACGGTATATTTCTAAGTTTTCTTTTAGGCGGAATGGTAGGGGGCGCGATTGCATTGCTGTATGCACCTCAAAAAGGGAAATATTTAAGAAAAGATATAAGAAAGAAAACAAAGGGCCTGATAAAAGAGGGAAAGAAAATAACGCACGATTCATGGAATGATGCAAGAGAAAAAGCAGAAAACATTATTGAAAGCGCTAATGATGCTTTAAGCAGCAACTATGATAAAATTGTTCGTAAAACAGAACAGCTAAAACATGTTTTAAATAAAGAATAAACAGAATTTAAAAGATAAATACAGAGTCATTGCCGAAGACGATGAAGAACAGAGACAAAGCAGAAAGATGAGATAATTCTTTCCGCTCCAATGAAATGCACAGATGAATAATTGGGAAAGCAGGGATAAATGTTTTACTCTACACATATAATGGATAATTAATAACGATAGTATTATCCCTGCTTTTACCCAAGAACAAGAAATATTTTATTAATTAAAATCACAGAGAGGAACTTATTATGTTATGGGCAGCAGCAGTACTACTTTTAGTGTTATGGGCAGTCGGTTTTTTTAGTTCTTTCACGATGGGCGGTTATATACATATTCTATTAATTCTTGTGTTAGTAATCGTAGCTTACAGACTAATGACCGGGCAACAAGTAACCTAAAAGATTTTTAGAGAGCAATTTAAAAATATATTTAATTTACAACATTAAAAGCGAATTTCGATTAAAGAAACGTTTTTAAGGAAATAATATAAAAGAGAAAATAAAGTTATGAAATCGAAATCATTAACAAATACAATGGGGCTCATGCTCCTGATAATTTCGTTGTTTATGCTCACTTCGTGTAATAAGAATGCAGACCAGGGTTCGACAAAAGAGCAGCAAGATGATATTATCAACATTGATGAAAAGGATTTAATAGAGACCGATGCGGATTTACAGACGGTTGATTACAAAGTGTTTTATGACCTGCTCAGCGCAAACGGTGAATGGGTTGAAGTAAATGCCAAAGAAATAGGTGTAAAACAAGTAACTGAACTGAATATTGGTACGGAAAAGAAAAAATTTGCACTTTCCGATATGCTCGGTGTAAAATCTGCATATGCGGAAGATGGTTCAGAGATGGTATTTGTATGGAAGCCTTTTCCAACATTAGCTGTTACATCCACTGTTCCGGATGCAACTCCTGAATATGTACCATACAGCAACGGTCAATGGGTAAATTCAGATGCAGGCTGGTATTTCAAGGCACCAACTCCTGTAGAAGAAGCTGTTTCGCACTACGGAAGATGGGTGAATTCAGATGGGATCTGGCTGTGGGTACCGGGAAGAGTCTGGTCTCCTGCATGGGTTGACTGGAAGCAGAACGATGAATTTGTTTCATGGGCACCATTACCGCCATCATCTTATATTATCAACAATATTATAACCCCGCCAGTAATTGATGATAATAATTATGTGATAGTTGACAGGAAATATTTTCTTGAACCGAAAATTTATACATATTACAATCCTTACTATACTGACGGCAACAAAGTACTTGTAAGCGATCTGAAACGAACTGATGGAATAGTTGTAGTTAACAATACGATTATTAACAGAGGTCCGGATGTAAACATTATTGAAAAGATATACGGCAAGACGATAGAAATGGTAAAGATCCAGCGTGTTGCGAATAATAATGAGGTAAAATATGCCGACAAAGAATATTTTGTTTATACTCCTAAATTCAAGAAATACAAAGTAAAAAACAACCCTTCTTATAAAGTAAACCTGCCAAAATCTTACAAGAAGTATGATGAGTGGAAAGAGGCTAAAAAACAACAGAAGGAGATTAACAAGGAAGTAAAGGAACAGCAGAAGGAATACAACAAAGAAGTAAAAAAGGAACAAAAAGAAATAATTAAAGAAATCAAGAAGAACAATAACGGAAACAAGAAAGAAGGAAAGAACAACAAAAACAGCGGTAACGAAAACGTAAAGTATGAAAAGGAAAAGAAAAACGAGTCGAACGATGATAAGCAGTCAGGCAACAACAAAGAAAAAAAGAATAAATAATAAACAATTTTAAAAACATAAAACTAATAAATGAAAACAACAATATTTAAAAACAAAATCAGTTTGCTGGTTATAGTAATATTGATTTCTGCAGGTGGTTTTTATGGCTGCAATGAATCGTCAACTATTATACCACCGAGTGATAACCTGACTTTCAGCGGAACGGGCTCTTTGGATACAGCCGGCGATGCACCAACTATTTTAATACTTGACACCGTTAAAATACTGATAAAAGATATAAAGCTGAAATCAGGGACTTCATCGGAAGATTCAACCGATTTTAAAGTAGGTCCGTTTGTACTGTTCCTGAATTTAACTTCGAATGTTAATCAAATATCATCCGCACTTATACCTTCGGGAGAGTACAGGAAGATTAAATTTGAAATACACAAACTAAACGATAACGAAACACCACCGGATCCTGAATTCGCAGATGCGGGGGGAAGGTATTCGGTTATTGTTAAAGGCTGGTATTCCGGAAACTATTTTATTTATAAATCCTCTAAATCAGCGCATCAGATTATACAGTTTCCGATTCCTGTCCCGCTTTCAACTGCAAGCCGGTCGAACATAACATTGCTTGTAAAGCCATACATTTGGTTTATAAAGAGCGGAAACTGGCTTAATCCTTCAGATCCGGCAAATTCAAACGATATAGATAACAATATTAAGGATAATATCAAAAACAATTTCAAAGCGTTCAGAGATAACGACCGTAACGGAATTCCGGATTAAATAAAAAGAATTTAAAAGGGCGGCTTAAAACCGCCCATTATTAAAAAGCTCAAACTATTTCTGATAACAAATGAAGAGTGCAGAAAATAAAGTTTGCCTGGCAATAGCGGGAAATAATGGAGTCAG
The DNA here is from genome assembly GCA_041859005.1 of Ignavibacteria bacterium. Lineage (GTDB taxonomy): Bacteria > Bacteroidota > Ignavibacteria > Tepidaquicellales > Tepidaquicellaceae > CAIKZJ01. The sequence goes on along the minus strand of JBHELA010000103.1, from coordinate 7,110 downwards.
GGAATATGTATCTATTGATTAATCTAATAGCCGGTATATTAACGGGGTATATAGTTTCAATGCCTCCAATGGGACCAATTTCATTTGCGATGATATCCAGAGGGTTTAAGAATGAAATAAAGGAAGGTCGTGCTGTTGCATTCGGTGCAGCTTTCATGGATTTCTTTTTTTGCCTTATAGCATTCAGCGGAATTTCTCTTATATTCTCGATTTTTCCTGAGTCAGTATCAGGTTTCTTTGAAGAAAATTCCGATACTATAGAAACAATACTGACATTTGCAGGTTGTGCTATTACGATTGCGTACGGAATAAAGATTATAAGGACTAAGATTACCTTTGACAAACTTGCCGAAAAGGAGTCAGGAAAATTAGATTCAGCAACCAGAAAGGCCGAAAAGCTGAAAGAAAAAACAAAGATCATATCAAAGAATATAAAAGTTTACGAAAACAAGTTTTCGGATTATATGGGTTTGTTCTTTATGGGTGTTTTGCTTTGTCTGTCTTCAGTGACATTACCCGCTTCGTGGATTGCGCTTATCGGATACTTAAGAGGATTCAGTTTTCTGAATTTTAGTTTTTCCGGAGGATTGTTATTTTCTGTTGGAGCGTTTGCGGGAACACTCGGCTGGTTTTATACACTGTTAAAGCTGATTTCGGGAAATAAAAAATTAATAAATCATTCAACTATTAACATACTTAACTTAATTACGGGAATAATATTGTTAACACTCGGTTTGTTTCTGTTTGTGAAAGCTTTTATTTCGGTTTTAAATTAAGAAAAAATAGATTCTAAAATCATTGAAGAACATTATAAAAATATTTTTACTCCTGCTTTGTTACTCGAGTGTTTATTCTCAGAATGGAATAAATCAGCAGATTTATACACCAACAAATAACAACGTAACTTCTCCTGCTCCGTTTACGAAAATATCAATTGGCATTGCTTCAATATTGTATTTAATAAATCCCATAATACTGTATGAAGACGAAAAAATATATGCCGGACTTACAAAAGAACTCTCTGTAGGCTTTGGTAAATTAGGGGAACATAGAGTTGCGTTTGAATATTCATTCGTGTTCACAGGAAACATCTCGCATCATTTGAGGTTCTCATATAAATATGATTTATTAATGAAAGATAATATTAAGCCTTCCAATACTTTACAGAGTACCAGTGTTCTGTCTTTTGGCGGAGGTTATTTTTCAAATTTTAACAAACAGGGTCTGTTCCCTGAGCTTACATACGGTTATTCAATTCGTAATCATAAACTTCTGATATTTCCGCATGTAAAAATTCGTCATACATTTATGTTTGGAAAAGAAGATACAGATATAACTGATATATCTTTCGGTGTAATACTGGGAATCGCGAACCCATTCGTTGATGTAAAAATTAGAAGAAACTATTAAACCTATAAATAATTATTATGAATTCTATACTGCCAAAATTCCTGACTGATTTTCTGATGATTGTTTACGGGATGTATAATTTCTCAGCCAGATATTTTAAAGAAGTTTTTAAACCGCCTTATGAATTCAAAGAAACGTTCAGACAGTTTTTTGAAATAGGCAATAAGTCATTAGGGCTTGTAAGCTTAACAGGGTTTATAATAGGATTTGTTCTTGCGCTTCAGTCAATACCAATGCTGACAAAGTTTGGTGCTGTTTCACTAATACCAACAATGATATCTATTTCAATCGTCCGCGAAATAGGCCCTGTCATTACGGGTCTGATTTGCGCCGGTAAGATTGGTTCGGGTATCGGAGCCGAACTTGGTTCAATGAAAGTATCGGAGCAAATTGATGCAATGGAAGTCTCGGCGACTAATCCGTTTAAGTTCCTTGTGGTTTCCAGAATCACGGCAACTACACTGATGATACCTTTACTTATTATTTATGCGGACACTGTTGCTTTAATTGGCGGATTTGCTGCTTTAAATATTTTTGCGGGACAATCTATTCAATTATATTTTTCAACTGTATTTTCAGCATTGTCCTTTCCGGATATAATCCCTTCAACGATTAAAACCTTCTTCTTTGGGTTTGCAATAGGTTTAGTAGGGACATACCAAGGGTACAATGCCTCCAGAGGGACAGAAAGTGTTGGTATTGCTGCAAATGTCTCTGTCGTCTATGCATCATTACTTGTTATAATTCTTGATATGGTAGCGGTTCAGTTATCAATGATTTTTTATTAATGTAAATAAAGCAAAACCATGGATAATACAACGAAAATAATACCGCCGCCGACTGCAAAAAAAGAAGTTGTGATATCTATACAGCATTTAAAAAAGACTCTTGGCGGCAAAGAAATATTAAAAGATATAAATACCGAAATATACAAGAACGAAACACTCATTATACTTGGCAAATCCGGTTCAGGCAAGTCCGTTACTTTGAAATGTATAGTAGGGTTGATGATGCCCGATAGTGGCAAGTTAACTGTATTGGGAAAAAATGTGCCTGACCTTAACATTAAGGAGTTACAGGATTTAAGAACAAAGCTGGGATTCATATTTCAAAGCGGTGCACTTTATGATTCTATGAACGTAAGAGAGAACCTTGAATTTGCTCTTATCAGACACGAAAAATTATCGGACGATGAAAAAGAAAGAAGGGTTAGGGAAGCTCTTGCTGATGTTGGACTGGAAGACTCTATAAATAAAATGCCTTCGGAATTATCAGGGGGTATGAGAAAACGTATAGGTGTTGCCAGAACGTTGATTCTTAAACCTGAAATAATGCTTTACGATGAACCGACAACAGGTCTTGACCCGGCTACATCACAGGAAGTAAGCAATCTAATACTAAAGATGCAGGAAAAGTTTAAAGTGACATCAGTTATAGTAACTCACGACATGGAATGTGCGAGAATGACAGCCAACAGAATAGTAGTATTGAAAGACGGAGTCTTTGCAGCTGAAGGCGGCTTTGAAGAACTTCAAAAATCAGAAGATGAATTCGTTAAAGGATTTTTCGTATAAGAAAATATTAATTTAAAACACTAATAAAATGGATAAGAAAATAGTAAAAAAACTAATCGTTGCAGTTTTTATTATAGCAGGAATACTTCTTTTTCTGGTTGCAATATTTTTTATAGGCAGCAAGGAAAATATGTTTACCTCTACTATGAATATTCAATCCGGTTTTGAGACTGTCAGCGGTCTGCTTGAGGGCAGTAACGTCAGGTTTAATGGAATCAGCGTTGGTACTGTTGACAGGATAGATATCATCGCCGGTAATAAAGTTCTTGTTCAAATGACAATCCTAAGCAGCGTAAGAAAGTTTATTAAAAAGGATTCAAAAGTCAAAATTATTTCGGAAGGATTGATAGGAAATAAAATTGTTGACATATCTCCCGGAGGTGAAAATTCGCCGTCTGTAAGCGAAGGCGACTGGCTGGAATCTATCCGACCCGTTGACACGGAGGATATTTTAAAATCTCTTAAAGAAACAGGTGATAATGCTTCACTAATGTCTAAAGATATTGCTGTTATAATTGAAAATGTTAAGAACGGTGAGGGGACTCTGGGGCAGCTTATTACAAATAATTCTTTGTATGATGGTGTGGATTCTACTATGCGTGGATTTGCAAGATCTACCGGACTGGTGAATGATGTTCTGAGGAATGTATCTTCTAGTGTTGATGTAATAACCGTAGAGATAATACCTATGACACAGAAAATACGAAACATTACAGAAGATATTGCGGAGATATCAAGAAAAATGAATTCTTCCGAAAGTGTTGTGGGCACATTGCTTACAGATACTGCATTTGCAAATAGTCTCAAATCCGTTATCAGAAATGCTGACCTTACAACAGCAAATCTTGAACAGGGTTCGTTCAGTTTTTCTCAAAACATGGAAGCCTTAAAGCACAACTTTCTTTTTAAGGGTTATTTTGAAGACGTTGGTTACTGGGATCAGACAAGTTTTGAAAAGAATCTTACTGATTTGAACATGAAACTAAAGATAAAACAGCAGGAGTTAGATGCCCGTGAAAAAAGAATTAATGACCTGGAAAAAACAATAAAAGAATTACAACAGAAAATCACAAAAGTGTCTGAATAAATACAGTCTGTTTTGGTTCATTTGAAGATTATGTAATCTACGGTTGTAATATTCCTAAATGCGATTTTATTATTCCGGAGTCCATGCTGAGCCATACTTTTAAAATACATTCTCATATTTAATAATTATAGGCGTTACAGAATACTCCGTTAGAATTAGTCCTATTTTCATCCTCCTGCACGATAGCAATGCCGGCTTATATATATTAACTTCATATAGATACAATATTGATAATTAAATGGTTTTCACAAGATGCGTTAATGAAAGGTATATTAAATAAATGAAAAAGAAACACATATCACATAAAACAGGAATGAAACCGATGGTTACTATACTTGGCGAACTGAATAATGCTGGATATAAAACACAATTCAAGGCTACAGTTATTGGTTTACTGTCGCTTACCTCGCTGAATATGTTTAAAGCAAACGAGATTAAAGTCAGACACTTTTATAGGTATGAAGGCGAATCAGACCCGTCAGATAGTTCTATTGTTTATGCTATTGAAACCAAAGACGGTGAAAAGGGAACGCTGGTTGATGGATACGGTATTGCAAGTGACACACTGGTAACTGAATACATGGCAAATGTTGCTAATATCACCAAATAAAACCTGTGATAATTTTCAAAAAGATATTAAAATATTCTGCGTGGTTTATAGGCATAATTATTATACTTATAATTGCACTGTTAATTTTCATTCAGACTGAATTGTTTAACAAATGGGCTTTAAGCTATACTATTAACTCATTAAACGAATCTGAAAGCTGGTTAAAAAAAGATAATTTTATAACTGCAGAATCAATTAACGGTAATATACTAAAGGGTTTACGGATTAATAAAGCTGTTATCACAGTCAAAAAAGACACCCTTATAAGCGTTGATTTCATTGACCTGAAGTACAATATCTGGGGATTATTAAATAATTCAATATACGTAGATTACGCTGTGATTAATTCACCTGTCGTTAACCTTCACAAAATAGCATGTAATTCAGATTCATTGATATGGAACTTTACTAGTTTATTTGAACCATCTGGAGATACTACTACATCAGATTTTAACTGGCATGTATATGTAAACAGTTTAAAGGTAGAAAACGGTAATTTCAGAATTCTTGATACAATTCCCTCCAAACCCTTATGGGCTCTGGAATGGGAAAAACAACTTAAATTCGATTTCAATAAGCTTAATGTTTCTGATTTTCAGCTTGAAATGAAAGGCGAGTATTCAAAACAATTCAGTAAAATTAATTTAAGAAACTTATCCTTTGTCTCTAATACTGATCTCGCTTTAAAGAAACTTTCTTTTGACGCATTAATAAACGACAAGGATACATTGACGGATATAGCTGATTTTGAGCTGATTACGGGGAGGTCTGATGTAAAAATCGGCAGATTATCTGTTAATGGTATTAATCCATTTATAGCCGGTTCATTTAATAATTATGAAAACACAAAAATATTAATAAATCTGGGAATTGATAAGTTTAATTTTGCTGACTTAAGGTTTTTCCTTCCTGATCTGGATATTCTGGACAGCACGGTTTCTCTGTATATTAATGCATACGGGATGTTTAAAGATTTAGACGTAAATAGTCTGACTTTAAATTTACCCGGTTCAACCATTGATATCAACGGTAATATTAAGAACATGAGTGTTCCTGACAGTATGTATCTTGATGTTTATCTGTCGGGTAAAATAGATGCCTCAGATATTAAGAAGGTATTAAAAATTAATACCTTACCCGAATATAAGAGATTCGGCATTGTTCTGGCTGACATATACTATAAAGGAAATATATATGACTTTAACAGTAACTTCGACATCCGTTCAAACAGCGGAAACCTGAAGGGAGAGGGACATCTCAACCTTAACGATAAACGCTACAGCGGAAATATAGTAACAAATAATCTGAATCTTGCTTCGGTTTTTAATGATAAAAAGTATAAAAGCAACGTGAACCTTACCGCAGAATTTGATGGTATCGGATTTACTCCCCAAATAATGTCAACAGGAATAAAATACAGATTAGGCAATTCCAGCGCCCTCGGATATAATATTAAAAGTTCATCTGGAAAGATTAATATTCGCAGAAATAATATCGGCATGGATATTAAAGTAAATTCCAAATATGGAATTGCCGCAGTTTCCGGCAAAATAAATATTTCAAACATGAAGAACCCTGTTTATTCTTTAAAAGGGAAGATGAATAACGTTGATATATCAGGTATTTCCGGAAACATTGAGGATAAAAGCAATCTTAATTCAAGCTTTGATATTAACGGAAGCGGAATTGGATTAAACAATCTTACAGGCAGATTTAATTTTGATGTTGGTAATTCTGTTTATTCGGGTTTTCAGATACCAAATACGAAAATTAATGCAAACCTTAATTTAACAGCAGACAGCGGCTCAATACAGGTTACCAACAAAGCTATGGAAATGGATGCAAATGGTACTTTCAGTCTCTATGAACTTGTAGATGCGATACTTTACAACATTTCATCGTTCAGTAATATCGCTGAAAAGAAATTATTTCCCGACACAAGCAGCTACAATGCTGATATCAACAGGTACAATCATTCAGGTAATGTAAATATCAAATATAAATTTATTACTAAGGACTCGATGGAACTTAAAAAACTAACATCACCTTTGGGAATTGTTTTTAATGGTGATATTAACGGCAGACTTACAAATTCAAAAGACGAATTTAATTCAACGTCATCCGTGATCATTAATAAATTCATTTACCACGACACTATACTCGTGTTGAACAATTTTAAAAGCAACATAGTGTTTTCAAATGATTACAGAAAATTAAGCGATGAAGCACCGCTGTCTTCATTTACGCTGAATATGAATATGAATGCAGATAGAATATTGCTTGATTCGGGCAAATACGATTCATTGAAAGCTTTGATAACACTTTCGAAATCAATCGCAAATCTTGATTTCCGGGGAAAAATTCAGCCGATGAATTATGCGATGTTAAAAAGTGAGGTTGACCTTAGAGGCGATCAAACAGTTTTTACC
>JBHELA010000467.1:0-3964 GCA_041859005.1 Ignavibacteria bacterium | reverse complement strand
TTCAGTAGTTGTGGTTTGCTTTCAAAAGTTTGTTTGACGAATTTTGCTTAGAATACATATTCGTTAACTTACTTAAACAAAAAGAAGTTATGTAGATATTCGGTTACAAAAAATCGTCAAAAACTTAATGGGTTATACTTAGTATAACCCATTTTTTATTTTTAAAATAATTCGAGCTGCTGAGGAGGTGGTTTTACTTCTGTTTGTGTTTTACCGTGAAAGATTTCCATCATACCGAATTGCTTATCTGTGATTGCCATTATTCCTACGTCACCTTTAGGGGGCAAAACACTTTTTACTCTTTTAATATGTACCTGAGCATTTTCGTAGCTTGAACAATGACGCGTATAAATGGAAAACTGAAACATATCGAAACCGTCTTTCATTATACCTTTGCGGAATTTAGTATAGTTTTTCCTGTCTTTTTCTGTATCAGTCGGCAAATCAAAAAATACCATTACCCACAAAATTCTGTATTCGTTTAGTCTCATTTACTTTAAATAAGGATAAACAATTTCTTTTGTTTCTCCCATAAAACATTTCGCAAGAGATGCAGTTGTCCTTTGCAGACCTACCATCAAAGGACTTTTTTCTGCATCGATAAATATATCCAAAGTTGGAATTGATAAAAGCATTTTCTTTAATTCAGTTGTTACTTCTGAATAATCTATTCCTTGTTTTACAATATTTAATACTACTTCATCAACAAAAGGTCTGTACGGCTCCATAATGTCATCGGCAAGACAGTAAGCATTGTATTTATTCTTATGATGAATACCGAGTGTTGGAAGTAAGCCTGATGCAACAAGACCACGCGCAACGATTGCCCTTAATATTGCATACCCGTAATTCAAAAGATTATTAGGCGGAATCCCGAACCTATCGCGAGTGAATTTCAATTCTTTAGGAAATAAGTTTTTCCAATAATACGCAGAAGCCCTTGCTTCAAGATTCTTGCTGTCGTTTGATTTAACTTCATTAACCCATGCGAACATATTAGCAGAATTCGAATCGTTCTTTTTCAACAAAGATGCCTGATTATATATTTTTGCAGAAACAGTTTGCTGCCAGAGATTTTTTATAAGTGGTTTTTTAGCAGTTATTTGTTCTTTAAACCTTTCCGATTGAACAGAATTCCCGTCAAGGTTCAAAAGCATTGATGTAGGCATGTGTTTTTCGTTGCACAAAATAACAGCAACATTGTTTTCAATCAGTTTTGCAATAAGATATTGAGAAATTGTAACTCCGTGATGGTCAATAATAACAACTCCAACATCTTCAATCGGCTGAGAAATAGTTTCTTCAATCCCTTTTTCGGGATTCTGTCTTTTAATCTTCAACTGTTCATCTTGCGAAAACAGATAAAACGGATTTCCGAAATATAGAGTTTTTTTAATCATTCAGTCTTTTAATTTTACCCAGCATATCAATTTCAACTTTAACTGCTCTAAAAGTATTATAATTGTTTCTTATAACTATTGGATGAGCATCTTTATCTGCTTTTATATTTGAAAGATTATGAATGCCTAAAATGACATTCCCTTTGACATCAAATTTAATAACTCTATACAATTTATCGAACAATTTATATTCATCATTCCAATCTATTTCATCAGGATGATCTTTATAAACAACAACTAAATCCTTTTGCTGTAACTCTAAGAGCAAATTATAATCATCAATATTCTTCTTTACTAATGGTTCTTTTGAAATTGCTTTTTGTACAGCATCGTAGAAAGTAACTGTTTCAAATTTTCTTTTCTTGTATTCAGGAGTTTCATAAATTGCAATCAGATAATTATTACCGGAATTGACAAATACGTTTTTATCCTTATCATAAGTTCTCAGTGGTATCATTGCTTTAGCACTGTCAAATACTCTAACTGTTTTAATCGGAATTTTCTTTGAGCCGTCTCTGCTTATTATATAAATTGGCATTAACAATGCTTCTTTGATTTTCTTTTCACCACCGTTTTGTTCAACATGTTCAATAACTATTGTCCTTACTCCTTTATCAACTATATCTTCCAACTGTTTAATTTTGGTAAAATATGTAAGCGGCTTCTTAATTACAAAATAACTTTCTTTAAATTCAGTATTATAGACTCTTCCGAAAAGCGATTCTTCGTGCAAACCGCCTCTAAGTGAATACGTCATTTGAACCTTTTCGCCTGTCTTAGTTTTGGTTTTGTTCTTTTTACGAGAGACAAGTCGTTTCTTATTTCTATAAGAAATAAAGATTCTCGCAACATTATCCTTTATCTCATCCAGAAATCCTGTGTATGGAATTTTGATTGAATCATGTTCTTTTAATTCGAATCGTCCGTCATACCTGAATTTACTTTCGGTTGAAAGTTGCTGGATATTTCCTTGTCCCGTATTTGCAATTACAAATGCATCAATAGCGTGATGACGATGGTCATCTCTTGACTTTACATTCTCATCTTCAGGATTAAGAATTCTGTTTAATCCCCAGAATCTTCTAAGTATCGATGTTGCCTGTCCGTTTGTAATCCTTACATCTTTGCAAACCGTTTTCAATTTCTTCTTTGCTTGTCTTGCGATGTAAGCAGTATTGTTTAACTGACTACTAAGGAATCCATCTTCAAAAGTCTCCATCATCAGCCGTTCTTGCTTCTCATCTGACAAATGCATTATTCTTTGCTTGAAATCGTGCAATTGTGTAGGCTTATCTTTAAAGTATTGAAAAGCTGTTCTATTGTTTTTTTCGTGATTGAAATCTCTTTCGCATAGAGTTTTATTCAGGAATGAATCGTCCATTGAAAGGGAATACGGAATAATATGTTCTATTTCAATATCGGGTGAAAACAATCTCGTTAATGTAATAACTTTTCCTGTGTATGGCGATATTCTTCCGCACTCAAGCCATAAAGTATATTTTGTCGTATCAGTTGTTTTTATATTTTTTGAAAATTTTCTGAATTCATCTACATCAATCTCGTGATTTATCTTCTTTAAATCATTTTCCGAGAATTCCATTTCAAGCCATAATTCAAATTTAAGAATATCATTTTTATAAGGCTCTTTATGGAAACGATTCTTTAAAAATGTTCTGTATGATTCTCTCAAAAGTTCTTTATCTCTGTTTTTGCGATGTATTTTCTCACGAACATCCCGTGGTTTTTTCATTTCACGTGCAAATTCAACTTTAATTCTATCAGGTTTTCCATATTCACCGATTACTGCATTAACTAAACGAATAGTTTCGCTGACAGCCATTTGCACGAGGGGATTGCGCAGGTCATCACCTTTAGTTCTTAATATTTTATCAGTTAGTTCAGTGGTTTCTTCTTCTGGATTCTCTAAATAGTGAAGATATCTTTTATTATCTGTTTGCTTTGCATAAACCATACAGGCATTATCATAACTAACACCTTCACGCATAATTGGAAGAATGTTTCTCATTGCCTTAACACTAATGTTTGAATAATCAGAACTGTTAGCACTGGTTTCGTGAACATTTAATTCCGAAAAATCTTTTGCCTGCTGTTCTGTAAATCCTAATTTATCCTTAGCATAGTTATATAACCATTCCTCATCATCGGCAAAGAATAATGTATTCCAAAGAATGATTTTCTTTTCTTCATCGAGTTTATCGAAATAATCTTTGCCAAGTGCTTTTGCCAATTTTGTATATGTTTCATTTCCTCTAATCTTCCCTTCAAGGTCATTGAATTTACCCCTTGAGCCAATTCCTAATAAATCTTTAATCTTTGTTAATGAGATTGTATCTTCATAAGTCAATTTACTTGCAAGGAGTTTTTTATCTTCCGGAGACAATTCTTCACGAAATCTTTCCTTATCAGTAACTCTTAAATTGTTTATCACAGAAAGCATTCTAAACTCTTGAAACAAAGGATGCGATTTAGGAGCACATTTTTTATTGGGTTCAAACCTGCATTTTGAGACAAGATGTTTTTGAGATTTAAGTTTTCTTTGATAA
>JBHELA010000362.1:0-2585 GCA_041859005.1 Ignavibacteria bacterium | reverse complement strand
TTAACCTTAGTATTCATTGCATAAGCCATCATTACGTTTCCTGTTTTCTTGTAGTTAAAAAATATCGTTTCAGAATCCATCTCGGAACCATTAACGTTAACTTTCTTCTGGACTTTTACAACAAGGTTAGATTCTACATTTATATAGTAAGTAACTTTTTTCCCATCTGCCCCTGTATAGAGAATTTTATATGCATCTGTATTATCTACTTTCTCTTTACCCAAAAGCTCAATTGAAGCTCCGTCGTTTTTATATGTCGTAAGTCTGCCAAATATGATTCCCCTGTCCTTAATGCCTTTTGCCTCATCCCCCTCAACCACTTCGGGAGAACTTGATCCTGAAAGAGGGTTTACGGACCAGGCAGTAATTCCATCAAAAGCCTGTTTTATAGTAAAGCCCTCAATTGACATTTCAAAGTATGTTTTATCGGGAGCAAGATTGTAAGTGGTGTAGGGTATATCAATTCCCATTACTTTTGCAAAACCATTAACTTTTAATGACTTCACAGCCTGCATATTTTCAGTACCCCCGAGAGCTTCAACATGTTTGTTTATTATCTCTTCAGCGGATTGGGCGGAAAGATTAAAACTGATAATCAGTGCTGCAAATATTGCAAGCAAATATTTTATATTCTTCATAGTATAATCTGTTTTTTATAAAAAATTGAACTTCTCATTAATTTAGAAGCTACATTTAAAATAACTGTTTCAATTAAAAAGTAATGTGCAAAAATCATGAGTGGGTTATTATCCTGAACTTTTTAATGTATAATATTTTGATATATATTATTACTTTAATTCAAAAATAATTATATGATTAAGATTAAACATGTTTCTGTTTTGACAGCGTTTCAGATCTGTTTTATTTTCTTCGGATGCACGAGTGAAAACAAAACAGATAAATTAAATCCATACAATCTTGACATTACCCAAAGTAAGGAGGAGTATGAAAAAGATGTTAAGCAAAATCCGGATATGAAGCTTGAAGACCTTGGTAAGATAACGAACATTTATCTTGACATACGATATGCCACTACCAATAACTTTACAGGAAAAATAATTTATTTATCGCCGAGAGCATTCGCAAGAAAGCCTGTGTTTAAAGCTTTGCAGAAAGTACAGGATTCTCTCTCCCATTACATGATTGGACTTAAGATTTATGATGCCTACAGGCCTTACGCGGCATCTCTGAAATTTTTCGAGGTTTATCCCGATACAAACTTTGTTGCGAATCCCCGAAACGGTTCGCGTCATAACCGCGGCTGTGCTGTTGACCTGACGATGGTTGAACTGAAAACGGGAAAAGAACTACCAATGCCCACAGATTATGACAACTTCACCGAAAAAGCTCATCCCGATTACAATGATTTGCCTGATACTGTAATATCGAACAGGAAATTACTATTCGGAATTATGGAGCATTTCGGATTTAGCTATTATCCGACAGAATGGTGGCATTTTGATTACAAAGGATGGCAAAACTACAAACTTATGGATATATCTTTTGAAGAACTCGAAGAAGTTAAGATAAAATAAAAGATATAGCCCGGATAAGAGAGATATATCTTATCGTACTATATCAAAAAATTACCTAATAAGAATCATTTTTATATTAGACATAAAACCATCTGCCTGCATTCTGCAGAAATATATTCCGCTTGGTAAGCTAGCAGCATTCCATTTTACAGTATAATAGCCTGCCTGTTTCTGTTCATTTAATAGTATTTCGATTTCTTTGCCAAGTGAACTGAAAACTGTTAGTTTTACATAACTGCTTTTCGGAACATAATAATTGATAGTAGTAAACGGATTAAACGGATTCGGAAAATTCTGATTCAATTTATAAGAGCCGAATGTTTCAATTTCCTGATTATTTATTCCTGTTGTAAAAGCTGTACGAACGAGCCTTACATAATTATTAATTCTAATTACATCTCCCTGCGGTCCGAGTCCGTAAACAGGCTGACCGCTTTGATTATAGCCTAAGAAGTAGTTTGTATAACTGCCGCTTTTTGGATCGCTTCGCTGTGCTCCTGCACCGTGAACATCAAAAAGAATGTAATATGATTGACCCGGAGGTTTCATCCATCCGAGAGACTCACCGAAACAAACATATACTCCTCCCATGTTATCCCGATGAGTTGTATTTGACCAGTAGAAAGGCCAGTTGATATTGCCGCCTTCGTCTGATATCTGTGAAGCAGTAAAAACGGGATTAATTGCAGCTGAATTTGTAAAATCCTTACAGCGTGTATAATCAACTATGCTCTGCAATTCTTTTGCCGTCGGCAGACGCCAGTCATTATATCCAAGATAATTTGAAGTGTTTTGCGTCTGCACCCAGGCAAGAGCATTTTGCCAGTTTAAACCTGTCCGGCTGTCATTCTTTGACCACATAAGACCGGTTGCATTGTCTGTAATAGTACTATCGCCGTTATCAGCAAAGTTATTTATTCCGTAATTTGCATTTCCGCGAACAAATCTTATGTACATTCTTTGTTTAACAGAATTTGCAGAACCCGGCTGATATTGAGGATATCCTTTAATTCTTCCGTCAACAAAGTTCACACCAAAGATAGTAGAATC
>JBHELA010000263.1:0-6712 GCA_041859005.1 Ignavibacteria bacterium | reverse complement strand
CGGCTACTTCACGCGCAACCCCTACTTCAATCAAAGAACCGAAGACGAATTCTTCCTCTACGTATTAAACAACTTCCGCTACATCAGCGAAAACTTCTCTAAGTTCGTAGAAGGACTTTATTTCTAATAGCATTTTAAATTGAAATAAATACTTTTAATTTTAAACAGGAGATAATCCGTTGTGTCGGACTCCCGTTTTAAATATTTTAATTCCAGATACAAAATACGATTTCTTAAATAATTTTATCATCAGACTATGAATAAATTATTGGTTTTCTTAGTAATGCTCGCGGCAATAAACGCCAATGCACAGTGGGAGCCCGATGTGCGGCTGACGTATGCATCTGGAGGTTCTTATACTTCATCTAATAATACATGGTGTATTGCAGCAAACGGAAATGTAGTTCATACCATATGGTATGACGATCGACAAGGCTTTCCAAACTATGAAATCTATTATAAACGCTCCACAGACGGCGGAGTAAACTGGGGAACAGATACTCGCCTGACAAATAGCTCTGCTTTTTCTGTCTCTTCCTCTATTGCAGTCTCAGGTTCGAACGTGCATGTTGTATGGAATGAAGAACGAGACGGCAACAAAGAAATCTATTACAAACGCTCCGCAGACGGTGGAATAAACTGGGGAACCGATACTCGACTGACGAATGACACCGCTGCTTCCGAGTTACCATCAATCGCAGTCTCCGGTTCGAATGTGCATATAGCATGGGAAGACACTCGCGACGGCAACTATGAAATCTATTACAAACGCTCCACGGACGGTGGTATAAACTGGGGAGCCGATACCCGTTTGACAAATAACAGCGCTGAATCCGAGTTTCCCTCTATCGCAGTTTCTGGCTCTCTCGTGCATGTAGTATGGAGAGACAATCGTGACAGTAACAGTGAGATATATTACAAATGCTCCACTGACAGCGGAATAAGCTGGGGAGTGGATACACGTCTTACGAATAATACTGGATTATCCTTATCTCCTTCAATCGCAGTCTCCGGTTCGAATGTGCATATAGTATGGGAAGACACTCGCGACGGCAACTATGAAATATACTACAAACGCTCCACAGACAGCGGAGTAAACTGGGGAACCGATACTCGTCTGACTTATAATACAGAAAATTCCATGGCTCCCTCCATAGTAGTATCTGGTACACACGTGCATTTTGTATGGTACGACGCTCGCGCCGGCAACGATGAAATCTATTACAAAATATCTATTGACGGTGGAACAAACTGGGGAGCTGATACCCGTTTGACGAATAACAATAATGCTTCCTGGCTTTCCTCCATCGCAGTCTCCGGCTCGCTCGTGCATGTGGTATGGAGAGACGATCGCGACGGCAACTTTGAAATCTATTACAAACGCAATCCAACTGGGAATGTTGGAATTCAAAACCTCAGCACAGAAATTCCAATAAAATATTCGTTATCGCAAAACTATCCGAATCCGTTTAATCCGAGAACAAATATTAAATTCTCAATCATAAAAACAGAGCACGTAAAATTAATCGTGTATGATGTAATGGGGCGCGAAGTCAAGACACTCGTTAATGATAGGTTACAGCCGGGCACGTACGAAGCCTCATTCGATGGCAGTATGCTAAATAGCGAAGTATATTTTTACAAACTGATAACAAATGGCTTCACTGCGACAAAGAAGATGATACTGATAAAGTGACGAAAAATGCTTTATCATAAATCCACCGGCTTTTTGGTGGACTATTATTAAATAATTTGATTATGAAAAAACAATTAGTGCTCGTATTTCTTTTATTAAGTTTATGTTTAAATGCTGATATATGTTATGGTCAATGGGGTCCATACGGACCTTACAGCGGTATTATAAACTGCATATCATCATCAGGAATAAACATTTATGCCGGGACTGATAGAGGTATATTCATTAGCGTAGATAGTGGATTTTCTTGGCGTGAATCATTACTTTCGGGAAAATATATTACATCTATCGAAATTGATAATGAAAGAATATTTGCAGGTACATTATCTGAAGGTATTTTATTAAGTACAAACAGCGGAACAAACTGGACGGTTATTAACAATGGATTAAACTGGCTTATGTCAGTTAATGCGATTAAAATACACAATCAGACTGTATATGCAGGTGTTAATGGTTTTGGTGTTTATACCTCTACAAACAATGGAAACAACTGGATTCAATCGAATACAGGTATTTATGATTTTAGGGTAAGTTCTTTCACTGTACTAAATAATAATGTTTATGTCGGAACCAGGGGTGGTGGTATATATATGAGCAGTAACAATGGTTTTAACTGGGAATCAATGAACAATGGTTTGATGAACCGTACTGTACATTCAATTTTGGTATTACAGTCAACTCTATTCGCAGGAACTCAAGATGGTGTTTTTAAAAGCACCAATTCCGGTTTAAACTGGACAAGTGCAGGTTTGTTTGGTACGGGAAAAAACGTTGTAACTATTTCTTCAAGCGGAAATAAATTGTATGCCGGAACAGCAGGGCTTGGAGGTGTTTTAGGTGCAGGCATTTTTATGACGACAAATAGCGGAGTAAGCTGGATTTCTATTGGTCTCACTTCTCAATCAGAAATAAGAGTATTATTCAATTTCGGATCAAATATTATTGCAGGCACATACAATGGAGGTATGCATTTTAGTTCAAATAACGGAACTAACTGGGTGTTGAACGGAATTTCGTATATGAATATTTTTGCTTTGGCATCAGCAGATTCGAATGTTTACGCAGGGACAGAAAATTACGGTGTTTTCAGACGTTCCAACACAAGCAGTTTATGGAATTTAGCAGGATTGCAAAATTATAACATAAGATGTTTTTATGTCTCAGGAAGTTATTTGTATGCAGGAACAGATTTTGGATTGCTGAGAACCTCTGATTACGGAAGCAACTGGACATCCACAAACAGCGGAATCAGTAATCAATACATAAATGATATTACATCGAATACAGATGGAAATTTCTATACGGGTACTAACGAAGGACTTTTTAAGAGTACTAATGGCGGTATTAACTGGATACGCTCAGATTCCGGTCTTTTCAATGGAAATGTTAAAACAATATACTGTACACCAAATATAATATATGCAGGAACAGACTCTGGCGTATTTATAACTACTAATAATGGGTCGAACTGGGCTGCTCGCAGAATTGGACTGACAAACTTAAAAATAAAGACAATTATAAATTCAGGAAATAAATTGTTTGCAGGTACTATTGGTGGAGGTGTATTTGCCAGTACAAACGAAGGCCTAAACTGGGTTGAAGTTAATAATGGGCTTACAAATATTAATATAAATATTCTTGCTACTAACGGATCGGTTATTTTTGCAGGAACTGATAACGGCATTTATATCTCAACCGACTTAGGTATAAGTTGGATTAGTAAGAATCAGGGATTTCTGATAATACCTAAAGTGCTTTCAATTACGTTTAATAATGGTTTTGTTTACACTGGCACGAATCTTCAATCAGTATGGAGACGATCACTATTGGAAATAGTAGGAGTACAAAACCTAAACATTGAAGTACCAATTTCTTATTTACTGGGACAGAATTTTCCGAATCCGTTTAATCCGACGACTAAGATAAAGTTTGATGTCGTTCGCACGGGCGATGTGAAAATGGTAGTGTACGACATAATGGGCCGCGAAGTCCAGACACTCGTGAATCAAAGATTACAGCCCGGCACGTACGAAGCATCATTCGATGGCAGCAGGCTAAATAGCGGCGTGTATTTTTATAAACTGATAGCGGATGGTTTTACAGAGACAAAGAAGATGCTGATGATTAAATAAGAATACATTAATTCGATCTCATTACCAAGCTACAAACAAAAGAAAGGATTTTATTGGAATTGGTTCACGGAGATCACTGAGAAGTCACGGAGGGCACAGTGAAAAGCAAATAGAACGCCTGCCTGCAGCAGGCAGGCTGATTTTCGCGGATCAAACAGATACACACGGATATAAAGATAAATTTATTGCTCGCGGGAAAAACGCGGAGAATAAGGATGTTTATTTGAATTTTTAATCTCATATCGAATATATATTTTGTTCTAATAAGACAAATTTTATTAAACCTTAATCTATAAACTCATTATACAATGGAACATTTCAAAAATTTTATCAATGGCGAGTGGAAAGAACCAAAGAACGGCAAATACACAGAAAACAGAAACCCTGCTGATGCAGACGATTTAATAGGGCTTTTTCCTGCTTCGGCAAACGATGACGTACAGGAAGCGATTAAAGCGGCTAAAGAAGCATTAAAGAAATGGAGACTCGTACCCGCTCCTAAACGCGGCGACGTCCTGAAGATAGTCGGCGATATTATGCTTGAAAGAAAAGACGATATATCTCATGAAATGACACGAGAAATGGGTAAGGTCTTCGCTGAAACAAAGGGCGATACGCAGGAAGGCATTGATACTGCTTACTACGCAGCATCCGAAGGCAGAAGGCTTTTCGGAATCAACGCACCAAGCGAGCTCCCGAACAAAATGAACTTAAGTTTCAGGGTTCCTATCGGCGTTGCGGGTATTATAACTCCCTGGAATTTCCCGATGGCTATACCTACATGGAAAATATTCCCTGCTCTTGTTTGCGGTAACACTGTTGTATTCAAACCCGCAGAAATAACTCCGAAGACTGCTAACACACTCGTTAAGATTATTGACGAAGCAATGCACATAGTTCTCGGCAAGGATTACATTCCGGGCGTTATCAACATCGTTCACGGCAGCGGAAGGGTTGTCGGCGAAGCACTTCTTGAAAGCAAGGATATTGATTTGATTTCATTCACGGGTTCAACAGCAGTGGGAAGAAGAATCAACGAAGTCGGCGGAAGAGAGCTTAAGAGAGTATCGCTCGAACTCGGCGGCAAGAACGCACAGATTGTAATGGACGACGCAAATCTCGAACTCGCTCTCGACGCAGTCCTCTGGGGAGCGTTCGGTACAACAGGACAGAGATGCACTGCAACCTCACGTTTGATTCTTCATAAAGATATTCACGACAAGTTCCTTGATATGCTAGTTGCAAGAGTGAACAAACTTAAGCTTGGATACGGAAACGATAAAGGCGTTGATGTAGGTCCTTGCGTCAGTAAAGAACAGAGAGAGTCAGTAAATGATTACGTTAAGATAGGACTCAATGAAGACAAAGCAACTCTCATCGCAGGCGGCGACTATGCAAAAGAAGGCTCTCTTGCAAAGGGCTGGTTCTATAAACCAACAATATTCAAGGATGTAACTCCTGATATGAGGATTGCAAAAGAAGAAATCTTCGGACCTGTTCTCGCAGTTCTTAAATGTTCATCGCTTGAAGAAGGAATAGAGATACTTAACGGAACAGAGTACGGTCTTTCATCAAGTATTTTCACGAACAACGTTAACGATGCATTCATAGCCGTCCGCGATATTCAGGCAGGCATCACATACATTAACGGAGCAACTATCGGTGCCGAAGCACACATGCCGTTCGGCGGAGTTAAAGCCACCGGCAACGGACACAGAGAAGGCGGATGGACGGTTTATGACTTCTATACAGAATGGAAAGCCGTTTATATTGACTACTCGGGCAAGCTCCAGAGAGCACAGATAGATAATTATTAATTTTATTTAATTTATTGACCCGCAGTTCTTGTGTACTGCGGGTTTTTCATTAAGAATAAATCAAATTCGCAAGCTGGAAGGTGGAAGAGCGAACCTACGGTTTGCGTTACACTAAGAGCACAATTTAAGTGAATATGAAATTACTAACTTTACTTTTAATTAATATCGTTTTCTGCGTATCGCTGCTCCATTCACAGCCTATTGATACTCTCTATAAAAAGGGCGATGATGCACTTATTAAAGGAGACTATGAAGCTGCAATGAGTTACTTTAAAGTTATTCTCAGCAAAAATCCCAACGAACCGCGGGCTTATAATTCCATTGGTTTTATTTATTTGATGCAGAAAAATTACGATAATGCAATTGATAATTTCACTAAGGCAATAGAGATAGATACAGGCTACGGAAGGGCTTTTTCAAACAGAGGTGCGGCATATTTATTTAAGAATGATGTAGAGAATGCTTATAAAGATTTGAATCAGGCTTTAAAGATAAATCCAAACGACATCATGTCGCTGAATTCTTTGGGCACACTGTATGGTCAACTAGGAAAGATAGAGGAATCTCTTGAAATGTACCGCAAAGCAGAAGAAATAGACCCCTCAAAGGTTGATACATACTGGAACCGCGGAGCCCTGCTTCTGAATCTTGACAGGTTTGAAGAGGCACTTGTTGAGGCTAATAAAGCAATTCAGGTAAATCCGTCAATCGCTAAGAGTTATTATTTCAGAGGCACAATTTATAAGTATCTCATGAAATATGAGCTTTCAATGGAAGACTATAAAAAGGCAATTGAGCTCGACTCATCCGACGGCGAAGCATACATACGCAGAGGGATTCTGTATCTTGCTATTGGTGATTACAGCAAAGCTGTTGAAGATATTGAGTATGGTCTGAAACTTAAACCCGAATTAAAAAACGATGCATCAGTTACAAACTTTTTGAAAGAAGCAAAGGATAAACTAAAATAATTCTTTTATGAAACACCTGTTCATAATATTGTTTTCGTTTGTACTGCTGGCAAGCTGCGGTCAGAAGAAAGAAGAAGTTAAAATAACAAAGACAGA
>JBHELA010000245.1:0-9053 GCA_041859005.1 Ignavibacteria bacterium | reverse complement strand
TCGTCACCTGCTTTATCCTGAAGGTACATAATCTTGTTATTACCTTTCCAGAAATAGGAAGTGATATCTCTTTCTTTAGCAGAGGTAATTCTGACGGCATCACTATCACCGATTTTCTGAACGAAGATGTTTAAACGGGATTCCCATGGAGCAAGAAATGAGAAATAATTACCATCGGGAGAAATCTGGTAGCCTGTTTTATCAGGATTTTTGAAAAAATCCTTTACCGGTAATTCCCTTACCTGCGCATTGAGAGCGAATGAAATAAGCATAAAAATTGCGAGATTAAATAATAATAATTTTTTCATAATAGTGATAATATTAAAAAGTTTATAGATAATACAATATACGAAAATATTACTTATAAAGTTATATTGCTATGATAATTCAGATACAAAGATTTCAACATTTTTAAGCTAAAAACAATTTGTTTTTACTGCATTTTATTTTAGGACAGGACACTCAAAATTATTTTATAAACTCAAAACTGTCATTTTTATATTATTCGCACTAATACTTTTGAAGTCTGCCTTGTGTTACAAATTGCTTTTCAGAAATATTTCTAAAAACATAGTTTACTCTATTTTCAATTTCAATAGAAATTGAATCAACACAAAATAAGAAATTGCAGACTAATATGCGCATAGAAGAAACCCATTAATGAATAACGGGTTTTACTAAGTGCATTAAATTTATTAATCTACTAAATATTAATATATATTAAATATGACAACGGTTATGAGGAGAAATACGCATCAAAACAAAGGAATAAATTGAAAAAATAGAATGATAACTTACTTGATAATTTTAATAATGCGTAGTGACTACACAGGAACAATTAGAATAGAAAGAGTAAGCTGCTTAACAGGCCAGCACACCTAAGATTACAACATATATGTATAGAAATTAATGATTAAAAGGGTTTTTTTAAGAATTGAAATACTATATATGTTTCCCAGTATTCACACATAATTAGAATTATGAATTTTATAAAAAGACAAATCCCGCAAACAATATCTCATCACTTCTCTTTTTAGAGATGTTCTTATACTAATTGGATAATAGCGAACAAAATTGGCGCGAAAATTGCAGTAAAGGGTATAAATTTTTGCACTTTTTATTATGGCGGTAAAAATTAAAATGCACCGTAGTTCACTTATTAATATTTAAAGTTAATTAATTTCGTTGAAGCATTATAATTAACATTAAGTAATCTAAAGTATAGCATAAAAAGTTTGTCGAATTTTATCGTACTTGATTTATATTGTCGTTTCTGTACGTTTTGTATTAAATAATTTATTAATATTTTTTATTGATATGAATTTAAAATATATTTTTATCGCGTTTACAATATACATATCTTCATACCATAGTATTTTCTCGCAGACAAATCAACCCATAAACCCACAAAACTCTCCTCAATTAGAATGGATTAGAAATTACCCTATAGACGAAACGTGGAATGCATCGATAGATTCATCCGGAAACATTTATATCGTGGGTGTTGATTCTACACGCCATAATGTCGTAAAATATAATTCATCGGGTCAGTTACTCTGGCATAAAAGATACAATACGGTTTTTGGAGGAGGAGATATTTTTATTGTTAATTACAAAAGCGAGTGTTTTTATGTTGCGGCGACAACATCCGGATTGCATGATTATCTTCTATTCAAATGTGATACAAGCGGTACGATAATGTGGACAAGAACACTTGGAATAGGAGGATATGAAGAGCCTCATTGTCTTACACTTGATGAATCAGGAAATATTTATCTATCCGGATATTGTCAATATAATACAGGTGCGGCTTTAACAGTAAAATATACTCCCCAAGGTGATACACTATGGACAAGGCTGGATTATTATAATGTCAATCGTCCGTATTTTGTATATGGTATGTCGGTAGATAAGAATAAAAATGTATATTTGAATGGTTCTTCAGAGACACCCAATTATACGGGCGTTATGCAGACTATTAAATATGACAGTATGGGAAACAGAAAATGGATTAAGCAATTTACAAATCCATTCAGTGGTTTTCACATTTACGGTTACAGTATAAGACCCGACGAAGACGGAAATTGCTATGCTTTAGGAACTGTTGGTTATTATACAAGTTATTCAAATAATAGAGAAACAAGCATATTAATTAAATATAACGAAAACGGGGATATAAAATGGTCAAGATTATATATGACCGCTGATTCCTTGGATTACGGCTCAAGCGGATTTATGGATTTTGATGACTATGGCAATGTTATTATTTCCGGGCAGAACATTAAGAAATATGATAAGAACGGAAATTTATTGTTATGTATTGATAATGCTGTTTTGCAACAATACGGATTAGGGGAATTTGGAGGTGGCCCGGCTATAAATTTTAATAATCAAATTTATTTTTCAAATAGTTATCCTTTTTACGGTTTATTAACATTAGGATTTAACTATTCGGGAGCTTTAATCTTAAAACAAATATACCCTGAACAATATAATGGTCATCCACCAGGACTTGTTATGGTTTCTTCATATAAAAATTCTTTATTTTTATGCGGCGGAAATGATTCACTTGTATTAATTAAGTATTCTTTTATTACAAATATTAATAATATTTCATTAATCGCGGACACGTATAAATTATTTCAAAACTACCCAAATCCATTCAACCATTCAACAATCATTAAATATCAATTAGCAAGACCTTCATTTATCGGCATAAAAATATATGACATGTCCGGTAAGGAAATGATAACTTTGATTAACAAACATCAGCAATCCGGGACACACGAGATAATTTTCAACGCAAGTAATCTTTCTACCGGAGTTTATTTCTATTCAATGTTTAAGGATAATAAATTATTCGACACGAAAAAGCTTTTGCTAATCAAATAAACAATTTTATTGAAACAAAGAATAAAAGGAAGGAGGGAAATTCAATCGCAATAAGAATTTGAACATTAATAATTTACACAAGAAAGGAGGTATATAAAGTAATTTTTTCCTAACCCTTTGAATAAAGTAACATTTTAGGTATCACATTGTTTTTGTTAGTCCCGGTGAAAACCATCACTATCTCAATATAAAAAACTTTAAAATAAAAAATCATGAAGAAGATAAATTTTCTTATTTGGATATTTATGTGCTTTACATTAATAGCCTATTCCCAGACTATTCCATTTCTGAACAGTAACCAATTTAAATGGTTTAATTTTGAATGCGGTGGATTCGTAACCGCAGTTTATCCTGCTTTTAACAACAGTGGATTAAGTAATCAGATTTTATATGCAAAAACGGATGTCGGTGGTGTTTACAGAAGTTCTAATAACGGCTTGAACTGGAATTTAATCTCATCATATTACGAAGGAACGAGTGAACAGAATGCGAATTTATTTTTTTCGGAATATATCATAGCGGGAATGGCTGTACACCCGACAGATCCGAATCAATTAATTATTTCATGGGGAAACAATAAAAATGATGCATCTAACTCAGATAATTACAAATGCCTTTGGAGAACTACGAACGGAGGTATTAATTGGGTAAAACCTGTTTTTAAAGATAACAATGGTAATGATATTCAGGGACCATGGTTTCAGGGAGATGTTTTTGAAAGGAAACTTGGCGGAGAATGTATTATATATGACCCAAGACCCGGACAAAGTTTCAGAGTATTCGTTGGAGGGATATCACCAAACGGTGCACCACCAAAACTATTTATGAGTTCAAATTCCGGCGTGACCTTCTATCCAGTATTTGATAATTTTAATTCGGGAGACACGATAACCTGTATTGCTATGCATAAAAACAGAAATGAAGTGTTTGTCGGCACATCATCCGGAATTTATAAGAGCGAAGGATTCAATGATTATAATCCAAAACCTTTTCAAAAGCTTCCAATACCGCAGTCAACAATCAGGGGTAAATTTGTAAGAAGAATACTTATGAAACCTGATTTAAATGGAAAAGTATTTTTTGTGTTTGGTAAGGATACAACGGATTTCTATGTAAAAGGAGGCGGAATTGCACGATATGATTCTTTAGCATCTTCTCAAAACGTTTGGAAGGACTTAACTGGCAATTTTGGAACGGAAAATGCGTACACGGGAAATTATTTCTCTCTGCTGACATGGGCTGATACATCGGGAAGTGTTTTACTTGCAGGCAGGATATATAATCCTGTCAAGAAATCAATTAATGACGGAGAAAACTGGAATGGCGAAGGAGGAACCCAAATTAAATTTAGATACAATCCTGTTGATTTCCCTGAACATCAGCCGTTGCACGAAATGAATGATTTTATTTACTCCGGGTTAAACTTTATTTTGAAAAACCCATATTATAATTGCTGGTATATGGGTGGAGGTGCAGGAGTGAGAATAGGGACAGAGAATAGCCAACCTTTAGATAACGACATATTCTCAAATGTAACTTGGAAATATTCGACAAACGGTCAAAGTATGCCGGTTGTTTATGATATTGCATTCGAACCATTACCAAATAACTGGAATCCTGATGTTTTCTTCCCTATTTCCGACTGGACGATGGCATATAAGAATAATCAGATATCTGACTTCACTAAATTGAAATACGATTACAGAAGAACCGGAGGAAGCACAGCCAATACATGGATTTCAAATGTCTCAAGATTGTTGATATCTACTGATAGTACGCGGGTTACGTACGCGATTGGAGGAGATTTATATTATAATAAATTTGCCAAAATGTATAGAAGATACATGGTGAATGATGATTCTTGCAATATAAAACAAATTCAGAGTCATTTTTTATTCAACACACCTAATCGTTTTATATCAGATGGAGTAATTTTTGATCATGGTACTTTTAGAAATAGGTTGTTAATTCTTGTCGGCTCGACTGAACAGGATACATTCCCTAATTTCAATACCGGATTAGGACTTTATTTCAGTACTAATAAAGGCGAAAGTTTTAATTACTGCTATTTTGGACAACAATCACAAGCACCCGGTATTAACACATTAGACCAGTATCACTCTTCAAAACTTCCAAGTGTCGGATATAACGGAACAATCGGAGGTATGTTTGATTCACAATTTAATCTTGTTACAGTTCCTATTTCCCATAATAATACTCTTATATATCTCTATTTACAGGGTGGCGGGTTGTTCGTATCCAAAAACGGAGGAGAAGGATGGGCAGCTACTTCCGCTCCATTAATCCCTGATTCATGCAACAAAGGGAGTTTAAAATACGTAGGAAATAGCACATTAGCGTTGGCAATAGATGGAAAAGGATTATACAAAGGTGTAATTGATATTAATTCAGGATTTGTTACCTGGGAACCCTTCGGCAATTTCACAAGCGCCTCGCAGGTGGACGTTTATAATGGCAAATGGGTTGTCTTTGGACAACGGGATAATATTAATATTGACAGATTGTTTAAATATACCAACTGGCCGACACCAAACTGGCGACTAATTACGGGAAGAATAAGAGGAGTCCGCTCATTAAGAATAAGACCTAATAACACGAATGAAGTCTGGATTGCTACGACCGGAATGGGTGTTGTCGTTTATAATCAATTACTTAACTTAAATTTTCTTATTTCGAAGGAAGCTAGCGTATGCGATAACGTTAATATAAACACAAACACAACATTTGACGAAGATGTAGTTGTTGAAAATGGAGGACAGCTGATACTTCAGGACAGCGCTGTAATCCAACTTGCAGAGGGGGTGAAGATAATCGTTCAGGAAGGCGGAAAATTGCAGGCAAATAACGTAACATTTATATCAAAAAGCGAAAATGAAAACTGGGGAGGAATAGAAGTTGAAAACTGCGATTCAAGCTTAACGATTCAGAATTGTACTTTCAATAATGCTTCGCTTCCAATAAAAATTATCAATAATGAAACATCTGCGTTTAACGAAAAGATTATTAAGAACAATGTGTTCAACTGCCAGAATAGCTCGGACTTTGCCATATATGCGGAAAACGTATTTAACATACTGATACAGGGAAACCAGTTCAATATGTCAGGTGAAAGCAGCTCAACTGTCGGGCTTGAGGTTAAAAACAATGAAGATTACATATGTAAGAATTGTGAACCAAAAATAAATATCATTAGCAACACTTTTACAGACGGATGCGCCTCTATGGTATTAAACAGTTATGCATCCGAGCTGACTCCGGTTTATGTATATGGAAACACATTCAGCGGAAGTTCAGCGACATACAACATAATCGGAAGAATGATAACCGGAACAATAAAGAATAACAATTTTTCGGGTACAGGAACAGACAACCCTGTTTATCTGCAGCAATGCACACCCGATATGTTTGGAAACGTAATAAACGGAGGGGGAACGACTATGATACTAAACGGTCACTCGTATCCCAATTTATCACCTTTAAGAACGGATAATATTTGCTACTGGTACGGCGGACAAAACAAGCTCTATTCTACAAACGCAGGAAATATTAATGTAATAGATGCAGGCTTGCCTTTTATAAACTACGGACATAACCAGTTCAGCAAGAATTCTGACCCTTTGTATTTCCATATAGCAGGAGCTCTTGATTCAACTGTAGAGACATTTAACGCTGCGAAAAATGCATGGTGCTCTTCGGGTGAGAATCCTGTGAATTATCTTTACACGTCGGGAAACCCATACGTTATTACGGATTTCAGCGATAATTTAACATGCAATCAACTACCTGCTGTTCAATACACAGGAAGTGTGATAACAAACATTGGATTTGGAATAAATGATACATTATTTACAAGTTCTTATACATATTCTTACATACCGCCGGATGAATTATTATACTCTCAGGCTTCGGGTTACATGTCTGGCAGTCAGTTTTTAGACGCAATAAACAGCTATAAATTTTTAATCAACAATCATACGGTAAGTGATTATCTGAACACCTCGCTGTATGATATGTTCGATTGTTATCAAAATTTAGATACGAGCGAAAACACTACATAAAGGGACAATTTATACAGCGATTTAATAACATACCTGAACGAGAAAATACAAAGCAATAATTACAACTCAGAGTTTATTGACATTGCAAACTATCTGATAAACATGTGCAAAGCAAGCATAGAGAACTATAACGATGCTCTTACGGGATTTGAGTTTATTGCAATGTTTCATCCTGACGCGACTATGCGGCTGCTTGCAAGCTGGGATTACGACGAAGTGCTCGGTCTGATGGGACAAAGCGGAGCAGGAAAAGAACTAAGCAAAGAACAATTCAGGGAAAAAATTCTTGCGAAGTTAGAAAATGCAATGAAAAACGACTCGACAATGAGAGTTGTCAGCAGGATATATAAACAACAAAATGAGGAAATTAATAATATTTATGCGGATAGAACAACTACCTCTAAATCGGGTAACGAAAACACAGGCAAGATAAAGACAAATAACGAATCAAAGAAGGATAACACATCGAAAGAATACGGCAAAAGACAGAAAATAAACCTTATCTCAAAGGAAGTAAGGGAAGACCTAATACAAAAAGCCGAAGAGAATTTGAGAACATTGAGAACCATGAATTCGGAGAAAAAGATAAAGAAGCATAAAGAAGACATTCTGTTGATTGCGGGTCTTATACCGTCAAACAAAAAAGGAAGCGAAAACACAAATATTCCGATAACATATAATCTTTCGCAGAACTATCCTAATCCGTTTAATCCTGTAACGAAGATAAATTATGACTTACCGAAAGATGCAAAGATTAAACTTGTTATATACGATATACTCGGACGGGAAGTTAAAACGCTTTTAAATAACGAATTAAAGACTGCGGGCAGATATACGGTTGAATTCAACGGCTCGAATCTCGCAAGCGGAGTATATTTTGCAAGAATA
This sequence comes from Ignavibacteria bacterium, assembly GCA_041859005.1. Classification (GTDB taxonomy): domain Bacteria; phylum Bacteroidota; class Ignavibacteria; order Tepidaquicellales; family Tepidaquicellaceae; genus CAIKZJ01. The sequence continues at coordinate 1,194 of JBHELA010000245.1, read as the reverse complement.
CTCGTTAATGAAGGAAAGGATTTCATAGCAGTGAAGAAAATGGTGCTGGTTAAATAAAGGTGAACTGTGAACTATAGGCTGTGAGCAGGACTAAAACCGAAAACTTGAAATATCAGGAAATGATGTAACCTTTCCATGTTGAAATAAACATGGAAAGGTTTATTATTTCTATAATACTAAACGAAATATGGTTTCCTATATAACATATAATAAGAATTTCATGAAAAGACAAACTAATCAAATGTTATTATCATCAATTGATCATGCGGGAAGACTGCAAAATACGAGCTTTGATTATATACCTTCAAAATCACCCGATGATTACCTGATTTTTTTATTCTTTCTCATACAATCAGAATTCACAGATAAATACGTTTTCGTTTGACCCGATAAATTTAATATATGCATCAGAATATGATTCAGGTAGCAGGATAAAACGCTAAAAATCATTTCCTAAAACCCGGTGTATTGTCTTAATATATTTAAGTGTTTTTGATTTTTATTATCTCAGCAGCAATACTTATTGCAATTTCATCGGGTGTTTCGCTCTTTATTTTCAAACCTATCGGAGAGTGAATTCTTTCAAGAAGTACAGGGTTTATTCCTTCGGCTATCAGCTCTTTATATAGCGTTCTTACTTTTGATTCACTTCCCATCATGCCGATGTACTTCACATTCTTATTCAAGACTGCACGCAATACATCTTTATCCTGCAGGTGTCCGGGTGTTACAATAACAACGTATGAAAAAGCGTCTTCAATTATACAGTCAGTTGCTTTAACAAAATCCTCAATTATGATTTCATCTGCAGATTTATTCTCTTTCAGGGTTTCGACATCTTTGCGGTTATCAATAACAATGACTTTAAAATCCAGATGTGACATGACTTTTGATATAGCCAGACCAACATGCCCTCCCCCGAAAATATAAACCCTGTTTCTGACACCGATTCTTTCCGTGTATATTCCTTTTTCAGCATCGAATCCTATGTCTCGTTTCTGTTGGTCTGAATATTCAAATGAACTTTCCGTAATTTTTAAGCTGCTTTCTTTGTGTAAATTTGAAGCATCAATAATTTTTGCGATTGTATTCACGTCTTTCTTTTCTAGCATAATAAATCCAATAATCTGCACTCCGTTGCAAATCATACCAATGCTTTCAGGTGCTTCGCCAAGAAGCTTGAATTCTTTGTAA
>JBHELA010000237.1:0-2589 GCA_041859005.1 Ignavibacteria bacterium | reverse complement strand
CCGCGTTTTCTCATTGCTTCTACCATCTGATCTGATTCGGCGATGTTTACTCTCGGGTCCATTTTTCCCTGAGCGACGAACAAAGGAGCGACTATTTTATCTGCGTGGAATACAGGTGAAGCAGAAATGAACAAGGCGCTATCAACTTCAGGATTTCCAACCATTTCATACATCATTTTTCTGAAAGGCTCCCAGTAAGGAGGAATGGTTTTCATAAAAGTGAAAAGGTTTGAAACACCGACGTAGTCAACTCCGCATGCGTAGAGTTCAGGAGAGAAAGCAAGTCCTGCAAGTGTAGCATAACCGCCGTAGCTTCCGCCGTAGATTCCTACTTTCTTCGGGTTTGCAATACCTTCCGAGATGAGCCATTTTACGCCGTCTGAAACGTCATCCTGCATTTTCTTTCCCCATTCCCTGAATGATGCTTCCCAGAATTTTTTTCCGTAGCCTGTTGAACCTCTGAAATTCACCTGAAGAACTGCAAAGCCTCTGTTTGCGAGGAACTGCACCTCAGGATTGAATCCCCAGTTATCGCGTGCCCAAGGACCGCCGTGAATGTTCATAACAACGGGCAGGTTCTTTGCTTCAACACCGACAGGCAAAGTTAAATAGCCGTGTATTGTAAGTCCGTCTCTGGATTTATATGAAACAGGTTTCTGCACTGCAAGTTCATTTTCATTCAGCCATGGGCTTACTTCCACGATTTTAGACAATTTATCGGAAGTTATATCGTATAAATAATAAGAGCCTAACGACCTATCGCTGTAAGTCCTAACGAGGAATTTATCTTCGTTTTTGTTTAAACCAGTTATAACTACTTCATAATCACCAAGCTCTTTCTTAAGTCTGTCGTATCGTTTTTCTGTTTCGGAATCGAGGAATTTCATTTCTCTCTTTTCCTTGACATAAGAAATAGTTGTTAATACTTTTCTTTTTCTGGAATAGCTTAATCCGCTAACGTCAACGTCGGGATTTTCATACATAACTTCCATTTCTTTTCCGTTTGCTATATCGAACTTTACAATAGCACTTTTATCACGTCCAAGGTTTGAGGAAGCATACATATACTTATTATCGAAAGTGAAGAAAAGCGGATTAACTTCATCTCTGAAGTTAGTAACGAGCACTTCTTTGAATGGCTCTTCCTCAGTATTCCTGTACATCACAACACTATTAACACCGTCTGAAGCGGTTGCAACCCTGAGCTTTCCATCATGGTCGGTAATCCAACCCATAATGTTTCCGGGATTTTCAGCAATCATTTTCTTCTCCCCTGTATTCACGTTCAGCCTGTAAACGTCGAATGCCTGCGGGTTTCTTTCGTTAGTGCTGATAAGCATATAATCATCAATATCTTCAAGGTCATCAACGATTCCCGCTCTGACTTTGTCTTCGGGAGTAAGCAGTTTTAAATCACTTCCGTCTTTGTTAACTGAGTAAAGCTTGAAGTTTTCGTCACCTGCTTTATCCTGAAGGTACATAATCTTGTTATTACCTTTCCAGAAATAGGAAGTGATATCTCTTTCTTTAGCAGAGGTAATTCTGACGGCATCATTATCACCGATTTTCTGAACGAAGATGTTTAAACGGGATTCCCATGGAGCAAGAAATGAGAAATAATTTCCATCGGGAGATATCTGATAGCCCGTCTTTTCCGGATTTTTGAAGAAATCCTTCACCGGTAATTCCCTTACCTGCGCATTGAGAGCGAATGAAATAAGCATAAAAATTGCGAGATTAAATAATAATAATTTTTTCATAATAGTAATAATATTAAAAAGTTTATAGATAATTTATTATACGAAAATATTACATATAAAGTTATAATTCCATTTATATTTAAATACACTAAACCGGGAAAAACCGCCTGAAAATAATCAGGTGTTTTTTATCTTAATAATTTCCGCTGCTATGCTGATTGCAATTTCATCGGGTGTTTCGCTCTTTATCTTTAAGCCAATAGGAGAATAAACTCTTTCGAGTAGCAAGGGATCGATTCCTTCTTTTTTCAACTCTTTATAAAGTGTTCTTACTTTTGACTCGCTTCCCATCATTCCGATGTACTTAACATTCTTTTTCAATACTGCACGCAGAACATCTTTATCCTGAAGGTGTCCGGGTGTTACAATAACGACGTATGAATAAGCGTCTTCTATTACATTATCAGTGGATTTTACAAAATCAGCGATAATAATTTCATCGGCGAATTTATTCTCTTTCAGGGTTTCGACATCTTTACGGTTATCTATGACTATCACTTTAAAATCCAGTTGTGACATGACTTTTGATATAGCCAGACCAACGTGCCCTCCTCCGAAAACATAAACCCTGTTTCGGACACCAATTTTTTCTGTATATATTCCTGTTTCAGCATCGAATCCTGTATCTCGTATCGGTTGTTCGGAATATTCAAAAGAACTTTCTGTAATTTTTAAACTGCTTTCCTTATGTAAATTTGAAGCATCAATAATTTTTGCGATTGTATTCACGTCTTTCTTTTCTAGCATAATAAATCCAATAATCTGCACTCCGTTGCAAATCATACCAATGCTTTCAGGTGCTTCGCCAAGAAGCTTGAATTCTTTGTAA
>JBHELA010000069.1:0-2558 GCA_041859005.1 Ignavibacteria bacterium | reverse complement strand
TGCTCTTCTATATTACGTTAACTTCCTGAACAAAGATATCGCATAACTATCAGTCATACCTGCTATAAACTCGCAAATCTGTAAAATCCTCAGGTACAAATCCTTTTCGGGGTATCCGTCATTTCCAAGATACTGCTTCGGCAAAATCTCAATGAGTTTATCGCTTAATACATCTTCTTTATGTATCTTATCGCCAAGCTCACTGTAACTGTTAACAGCGCCGATAAATAAATCCATAAGTTTCTCAACCACATTAAAACCCGAGACCTCTATCATAACCACCTCTTTCGAATTATAAATATTTCTTATCGAAAGCAGCTCAATCTCCTTTAATGTATTCATCCTCTTTCCGTCAATCTCATCCAGCAGTGCTTTATCAAAATTACCTTTCAGGATATTTCCTTCATTATCGAGGAATATTCCCGAGACCTCCTCGACAAGCGAAGTAATAACTTTCGACCTTAAATAACCTATTTGTTCTTTTACATCTTTTATGTTATTGAACTTCGATTGTTTGAAGTATGCACTTGAAAGCATGGAGCGCAGTATATCCCGTCCCTGCTCAAAAGGAATCAGCCCTATTCTTATCCCGTCTTCGAAGTCAATTATTCTGTAGCAAATATCGTCCGCAGCCTCGATTATGTAAGCAAGCGGATGCCTCGAATATATTCCGTCTTTATTCTTCGCAATTTTAAGCTCCGAAAAGATTTCCTCAAAGCTATCTTTTTCCGCGCAAAAGTATCCGTACTTTTTATGTATTCTCTTTTGATGCTGTTTCCCTTCCTTGAAGGAAGCGCATGGATATTTTGTAAAGGCAGCAAGCGTACTGTAAGTCAGCCTGATATTTCCTTTCAGTATATTATGCCTATTGGTTAAAATTCTAAACCCGTTTGCATTACCCTCAAAATTTACAAGGTCGCTCCATTTATCTTCATCGATATCATTCTTGAATTTCATACCGGGACCTTTTCTGAAATAATTGCTAATAGCAGATTCGCCCGAATGACCAAACGGCGGATTCCCAATGTCATGCGCCAGACATGCAGTCGCCACCACTGAGCCGAAATCTTCGACGGTAACGGATTTCAATCCATTCCTGTCAATAATCTCTTTCCCGATTTCCTTTGCCAGCGAACGTCCAACGCATGAAGTCTCAAGGCTGTGCGTCAGTCTGGTATGAACAAAATCACTTTCGGGCAGGGGAATAACCTGTGTCTTATCCTGCAGTCTTCTGAATGCAGATGAAAACACAACCCTGTCAAAATCAACCTCGAAAGTTGTTCTCGTCTGATTTGCAGAGTCCGTATATTTTTCTTCAAGTCTCTTTACGGAAAACAGATTATTCCAGTTCATCTTATGTATTTAAATGTATTATCATAAAAGAATGACTAAATTAGTCAATAATAATCCAATCTGAAATATTAAAATGATACCTAAATATTACCCTTTATTTCAATATAAAATTGTTGCTAATTTATCTTAAATAAAGGAGTGTATCATGGAATACAAATCTTCAATAGACATATTCAAAAGATACTTCGAACAAAAGTTTGCGAAGTCACTCAAAACACTCGACAAATCTGACCTTCCGGGAAATCCGTTTGTAACAGTATCCCGTACGACAGGTGCAGGGGGTGTTAATTTTCCTGAAAAACTTGTTCATCACCTTAACGAGCAGGAAAGTATACCCGAAAATAAATGGATGATATTCGATAAGGACGTACTTGAAATGGTACTTGAAGAGCACAATCTCCCAAAGGAAATAAAGAAATTTATGCCGGAGAAGAAGGTCTCTGAATTTCAGGATGTTATCGAACAACTTTTTGGACTTCATCCAAACGAGCACAAGTTAATAAAAAAGGTAAGCGATACAATTCTGCACCTGTCACATATTGGAAACGTTGTGTTTGTCGGACGCGGCTCCAATATCATTACTTCCAAATGCAAGTTCGGATTACATCTGCGTATTTTAGACAGTCTTGAAAACAGGATTGAGTACATACAGAATTTCTTCAAGCTTAACAGGGTACAGGCATTGAAGTTAATACAGACAGAAGATAAAAACAGGAAAAATTATGTGAAGAAATATTTCAATAAAGATATTAATAACCCGTTGCTTTATTCACTCGTAATTAACTTCGAAGCATTCAAAACAGAAGACGTAATTCAAATGATTGTCACGGAAGTTCAAAATCTGAAAAGACTCATCAGTTCCGAAACAAGTTCAAAGTAAATTATTAAACAACACTTTATCGTTCTGATTCTTTACACTGCATTTGCTGTTCTTCTAGATATCCCTGCATTTGCTGTTCTTCCTGTTTCGCCTTATTGATGAAAAATCTCTTGCTCTTAATAATAAATTAGTCTTTCTCTGTGCACTCTGTGATTTTCTCGGTGGGCGAATCGTAGATTCGCCTCGGAAAATGGTAAAGTCTTTTCTCTGTTTTATTTCTTCTTAGTGTCCTTAGTAACAAAAGCAAATAAAAAACATTGAAAACGGGGTTAGATCCCCGCCAAAATCACGCGGGGATGACAGCGGGGGGTGTTTTGTGACGGAC
>JBHELA010000459.1:0-8411 GCA_041859005.1 Ignavibacteria bacterium | reverse complement strand
ATAATCATTCATTAACTCTGCTATTTCGCAACCTTTTGTATCATAGACTTTTAATGTTACTTTAATTTTTTCTGCTGAATGATTGCGAATAAAAGGTACAGTGAATTTAATTCGGCTTGATGAATTAAATGGATTCGGATAGTTCTGCTCAAGAATCAGTTCAACAGGCAGCATGTCCTCGTTTGAAACTATCGTAAGTAAACTGTCCAGATTATTGTAACAAGCCTGAAATACTTCTTCCTCTAAATTATACCATCCGCTGTAAACACCGTTACTCCACACTCCCCCGTTTGCAATCAGAATTATACCATAATCCCTGCTGCCCGAAAAATACATATCACTTATTAAACCGTAGGCTTCGCCCGGATGCCCGAATAAAGTATCCTGAACCAGTAGGTCGCGCGTACGGTGCGTACCAAGCCCGTAGGTCATGAATATGTTATTGTATGAATTTCCGTTTGTACCGTCAAACAACCATTGCGGAGTCAGCATCCTATTTACCGTAGTATCGTTTAAAATTCTTGTCATATTATATATTCCGCCATTCTTTAAAGTACGCATAAATACAGATAAATCTGAAGCTGAAATTCTTAAGCTGCCCTGCGGACCGAATATTACAGCATTCGAGCCGATTATATACGAAGATAAATCACGAGGCGGCGGCATAACACCGTTATAATCATCAGCCTGAGGAACCCATGTGTTTCCTATGAACCTGTATAATACGGATACATTGTTTATGTTCGGCAGGTCATTAACTACAAAACTAGCAGAAAGTCCGAGGGGTAGCAAAATATTGTTTCGGCAATAAATATCAAAACGAACATTTGTGACTTTTTCGACAACAGTTGCAATAACTCCGTAATTAATGTTCGAATAAACAAAGTAGTTTGAAGACGGTTGTTTAGACGAACTGTACATACTCGACGAGTAATATGCTCCGCCTGTAACAAGCAGGCTTTGCAGATGCGGAGGTGGATTCTGTGAATAACTTGCATTCAAAAAACTATTGTAAGTTGAACCGTCACGCAAACTTCCCGTGTGTGATAGTATCTTTCTAAGAGTAATTGTATCGTTGGGATAAAAAGGATTTCGAAGCGTAAAGTTCAGATAATTGCTGATATCGGTATCAAGGTCAACCAATCCCTGTTCATATAGTTTCATCAAAGCAGCTGCGGTAACTGTTTTGGAAATCGAAGCTATTCTGAACACTGTGCTATCGTTAACAGGAAGGTTTCTGAGAATATCACTATAACCATAGTTTCCGGCAAATACTGACGAATTGCCTTTTGTAATAAACACTGTCATACCCGCAACATTGTATGCATTCTTAATCTGCTGAAGCAGCGAACTGAGATTTGAAGTACTGCTAAAACCATTGGCAAATGTAAACAAACTTATTAAGAAATATATAAACAACTTTTGCATGAAGAAACTTAATAACGTTAATTCAAATATGATAGAGAAAAAGTGCATTCGCAAATAATTTAACCTCAGAATATAATTTTATTATCCAATCATTAATTATCGTATTATCGAATGAACTACAGCATTGAGTTAAATGATCAAATAGTCTATTTTTGTGTGAATTATCATTAAAATAGTAAAGGATTATGAGGAAAAAGCATACGTTTGTTTTAATAAAAGAGAATCTTTCGCGTGGTCATCTTGCCGGAATATTTGTTGTAGCGATGGCATCGCTTTTGCATGAGTTTACCCTGACGAGGATACTGTCGGTTTCTCTGTGGTATCATTTTGCGTTTATGATAATAAGTGTTGCATTGCTTGGGATTGGAATAAGCGGGGTTGCGATTTCATTGTTTCCTAAATTTCTGCAAAGACCAACGGATAAACTTTTGACGGTACTGGCGATGATTTACGGAGGGTCGGTAATACTAACTTTTATTGCTTCTTACTATGTACCGATTGACCCGTTCAGTTTATTTACACAGAAAATTCAATTTGTAATTATCCCGATATACTATCTTTTAATTACTATTCCTTTTTTCTTTGCAGGGTTGATAATCTCGATACTACTGACAAAGTTTTCAGCTGATGTTTCAAGGCTTTACTTTTTTGATTTAGTGGGTGCAGGACTTTCTGTGTTTGCTTTTACACTCCTGATGCCAATAGCCGGCGGGAACGGAATGATAGTGTTTATTTCTGCATTTGGTTTTCTTGCTGCATTTTTCTTCGGTATTGACAAGCATAAGAATCTTGCTCTTTTATCAGGTGTGCTAATGGTACTTGTGTTTGCTTTTTTAATAAAGAAGGACGAAGTACTTAACATAAGGATAACGCCAAACAAGATTTACGCAAACTACATTGCTGAGAGACCTGACCTAAATCAGTTCTCTGCATGGAATACGATTTCGAAGGTTGACGTTATGCGGGAGGAAGATGATTCGCCTGACGGGTACAACTTAATGCTGGCGATACTTGACGAGGGTAACGCAACAACGAACATTCCAAACGTAAGGAAGATGCCGCCACCTACTAAACCATCCGATGCTTCCAATCTTGCTTTTGTAACGAAGGATTCGGCGGATAAGGTGTTTATAGTCGGTTCGGGAGGCGGCGGAGAAGTACTTGTAAGCATGTACTATTCGGCGAAGAAAGTAATCGGTGTAGAAATTAACGGAATACTGAACGACCTTATAAGCAATACGCTTGCCGGGTGGACGGGTCCGTTAATAAAGAATAATCCGAGAGTAGAAATAATAACCGACGACGCGCGTTCTGTTTTAAAGAGAAGAGATGAAATATTTGATGTGATAATTTCAGCGCATACGATTTCGGCATCGGCGGTTTCGAGCGGTGCTATGTCGATGGTAGAAAACTTTATAATGACGAAGGAAGCTGTAAAGGACTATCTCACGCATCTTGACAAAGAAGGAGTGCTATACATATCAAGACCTGAATCGCAGCTTCCGAAACTTATCACGACGCTGAAACAGGCGGGCAAGGAATTAGGTATAACTAACGATGAGTTTAACTACGTGGTATTTAAAAGACCTGCTTCAGATTTTGAGGTAACGAACAGCTATTTAGCTGGAGTGGTTTACAAGAAGAACGGATTCGATGTACTTGACATGATAAACATGAGAGAGGAAGCATCGTCACTCGGACTTGATATTGAATATGATCCGCTGACTATTCAAGATAACGTTTATAAGACCCTGGTTACATCCAAGAACATAGAGCTTGACATAGCGAAGAACCCTTCGCTTTACTCCCCTGCAACGGACGATAAGCCGTTCTTTGACGATAACTACTCGTTTTCTGATGTAAACTGGCAGACGATAAAGGATGTTTTCTCGCAGGATGACAAAGCCATACTTGCTTTGAAATCGAAACCCGTTGCACAGGTTACGCTGGTGACGATGCTTGTACAAATACTATTAGTAGCGTTTGTACTGATGATAATACCTTCTATATTTATAAAGGGGGATGCAAAGCACAAGGTGGACAAAAAGTTTCTGATGTTCTTTGCTTTCATAGGTCTCGGGTATATTTCAATACAGATAGCGCTGATACAGAAGTTCACGCTGTTCCTTGGACAACCTGTGTACACGATGCTTACAGTGATTTCATCGATGCTGATATTTTCAGGAATAGGTGCTAAGTATTCGGTTAAACTTGCAAACAGCAAGAGGAATATACAGTATATATTTTTAGGAATTGTTATTTATACTTTTTTAATCGGGTTAATTTCTCCGTTCTTATTTGATGCTTTTGTTTCACTTAGTCTAATACTAAGAATCATAATTACCGTATTAATGATAGCACCGCTTTCGTTCCTTATGGGGATACCATTTCCGACGGGGATTTCGGCTATTTCAAATGATGACTCAAGAATGATAGGAGTTTCATGGGCGGTAAACGGATTCTTTTCGGTAATCGGTACAGTACTAACGATGATACTTGCGATGATGTTCGGTTTTAAGATAATGTTCTTTATTGCAGGTGTTTTCTATCTGATTGCGCTTTTATTTATGACTATAAGAAATAAGATAAAATTAGTAAATTTATAGTATATATTTGAAAAACAACAGGTTTTAATTTTACTAATCACACAAATTTAAACATCATATGTCACAAGATCATTACAGGAAAAAGACTTTAGCAATACTTGTAGGGGGCGGTCCTGCGCCCGGAATTAACGGTGTAATCCGTTCGGTTACGATTGAAGCAATAAACTCAGGATTAAACGTAATAGGTATTTACGACGGTTTCGAGTATTTATCAAAGGGAGATTCGAGCCACGTTACAGAATTAAGAATTGACGACGTTTCAAGAATTCATTTTGACGGCGGCAGCATACTTCATACTTCAAGAATAAATCCGGCAAAGAACAAGGAAATGCTGGATGCGACAATAAAAGCGCTGACGCAGCTTTCGGTAGATTATTTAGTTACGATAGGCGGCGATGACACTGCAACAAGTGCGTTGAGAATCGACACGTTGACAAAAGGACAGATACAGGTTGCGCACGTTCCGAAAACGATTGACAACGATTTACCATTACCGGGAAACATGCCGACATTCGGATATCAGACAGCAAGAGATTTTGGGTTTCATATTGTACAGTCACTGATGGTTGATGCAGCAACGACAAACAGATGGTACTACGTAGTAACGATGGGAAGGAAAGCCGGACATCTGGCGCTTGGTATTGGCAAGTCAGCGGGTGCGACGCTAACGATTATCGGAGAAGAGTTCAGGGATAAGACTGTTAGTTTTGAAACTATCTGCGACATACTTGAAGCATCGATTATAAAGAGAATGTCACAGGGCAGCACATACGGAGTAGCGATTCTTGCAGAAGGAATTATCACAAGAATTGACCCCGAAGAGCTTGCAAATCATCCGTACGTAAACCTCGAGAAGGATTTGCACGGAAACATCAGGCTTTCAGAAATTGATTTAGGAAGAATAACGAAAGATGAAGTAAGAAGAAGACTCAGGGAAAGAGGAATTCATGCAACGATAGTAAACAAAGACATCGGCTATGAATTAAGGTGTGCATCTCCGATTCCTTTCGACTGCGAATACACACAGGATTTAGGATATGCAGCGGTAAGATATCTGCTTGAAGGACATACCGGAGCGATTGTAACAGTTGACAAAGGACAGCTTATGCCTGTTAAGTTTGAAGACATAATCGGCAAGGACGGAAAGATTGCAACGCGGGAAGTTGACGTTGATTCAGACGGATACCATGTTGCGAGGAAGTACATGATAAGGCTTGAGAAGAATGATTTTGATGAGATAAAGAATGTAGCGAGACTTGCATTGATAGGGAATATGCCTACTGAAGAATTTGAGAAAAAATTCAAGTATCTGATAGAAGATCCGCCAATAAAAGAAACGAAACTCAAGGAAACTCACAAAGCAAAGATCGAAAAGAAAAACTAAGAAGCAGACAACAAGCCCACAGAAATAGCTGTGGGCTTTTTTCGTTAAAAATAATCTAAGCTCGCAAAAGGAGAACAGATGAAAATCGGAGTACTTACATCAGGAGGCGACTGCCCCGGACTAAATGCAGTAATACGCGCAATAACACGAAAAGGCTTAGACCTAAATTACGAAGTAGTAGGTATATTAAACGGATGGAAGGGATTATTCCTGGAATCATATATGCCGCTAAACACGAAAACCGTTGCTGGTATCGTAAACAGGGGCGGTACGATACTCGGTACATCACGATTCAGTCCGTTTGAAGAGGAAAAAGGTGAGTTAACATTACAGAACAGGATAAACCATGCGGGGTTTGATGCAATAATTACTATAGGCGGTGAAGGCTCGATGCACATTGCACAGCTTGCACACAACCTTGGGATAAACGTGATAGGAGTTCCGAAAACGATTGACAACGATATAAGCGGAACGGATTTTACTTTCGGCTTTGACACGGCGGTGCAGATTGCAACGGATGCAATTGACAGGCTTCATACGACAGCAGAATCACATCATAGGATAATGGTTCTTGAAGTAATGGGAAGGCATGCAGGCTGGATAGCATTGTATGCCGGTATGGCAGGCGGTGCTGACGTAATAGTTATACCGGAATATAAAGTTACGGTTAATGATATAATCGAAGTACTTAAAAACAGATACACAAAGGGAAAACAGTTTTCGATAATAGTAGTAGCCGAGGGTGCAGAGTTTTTAATGGAAGAATTTCATGTACACGAAGAAGATAAAAAAATCGATGAATTCGGAAGGGCGAGACTCGGAGGTATAAGTCATTACCTTGCGAACGAGATAGAGAAGAGGTCGGGCTTTGAAACACGCACGACAATACTTGGGCATGTACAGCGCGGAGGAGTACCAACGGCCTTCGACAGGATGCTTGGCACAAGGTTTGGAATTTACTCGGTTGAGATGGTTGAGCAGAAAAAGTTCGGAAGAATGTGCGCGATGCATGGAACAAAGATAATTGATATACCGATTTCGGAGGCAATAGGCACGCTTAAGACTGTTGACCCCGAGATATACAAAGCGGCACAGGTGTTTTTTAAGTAAGAAAGAAGGAATACAATTTTGTCATTCCAGCGAAAGCTGGAATCCAATTTTTTATTTTACAATGTTTTGATCGTTTGATATTCTGTATTCTATATTTTCCCTGATTCCTTGAATTTCTTCTTCTGATGTTAAATCATAGAATAAATCTTTCCAGTATTTGTTTTCTTCTTCAATTAGTTCGATTTTCCATTTCCTTTTCCATGCTTTCAGATTGCTTTCTCTTTGAATTGCATCATTTATATATTTAAAAGTCTCGTAATAAACGAGTTTATAAACTTTGTATTTTGCAGTAAACCCTTTAATGTATTTATATTTGTGTTCAATGATTCTACGCGTAAGGTCATTGGTAACTCCAATGTATAGGGTTCCATTTCTTTTGTTTGCCAGTATGTATACGAAATAGACGTGATCCATAGTAATGGTTTGTTTTTCCATAACTTTGAAAATATTTGAATATTTGTCAAGAGGATTTTTCGGGATTATTTTTCATTTGAGTTTTATTTCTTTTTATTTCAATATTGCGCTGGATTCCAGCTTTCGCTGGAATGACAGTGATAAATAATATTGACAACAGAGAAACTTTTTTATTTAGATGTTGTATTTTGTTTAGTCACGAATTATTTTTATGAAACTAATTTTTGAATTAACGGCGGATTATTGAAGATTACGGAGACTCATCACAGTGGATTACTGACGCGGTTAGGATTATTCACATCGCTGATGATTGTAATAAGTTCGATGATAGGTTCAGGTATCTTCAAGAAAATTGCGCCGATGTCTGCAGAGCTCGGCTCGCCGGGGCTTATACTCCTCTGCTGGCTCATTCCCGGAATAATAACGATGATAGGCGCTGCGACGAATGCCGAAATAGCAGGACTTATAGCAGAACCCGGCGGTCAGTATGTTTACTTCAAAAAAATGTACGGTAATGCGTTTGCATTCCTTTATGGATGGAGCTGTTTTTCTGTAATACAATCGGCTTCTATAGCATCAATTGCTTATGTGTTTGCAGAATCCGTGAATGCTGTAATTCCCCTTCCTCATCTTTCCGATGTTTATGAACAGTTTACACTATTCGGAATATTTCATCCTCTGCAAAGTTTCGGTGTAAAAGGATTAACAATACTGACAATAATTTTCCTGACGAGTGCGAATTACTTCGGCGTCGTAATCGGCGGTACGATAACGAATATCTTTACAGCACTAAAAGTACTTGGGATTATTCTTATTATTATACTTGGTTTTTCTATAAGCGGGGGTTCAGCAGAAAACCTTACTCCTGTTCTTGAGGCTGAAGGGTTTAAGTACAGTTCGCCTATGGGGCTGTTCGGAGCGATGTTCGCGGCAATGCTTGCAGCTTTCTGGGCGTATGACGGCTGGAACAACATAGGATATCTGGGAGGGGAGGTAAAGAATCCGAAACGAAACATACCGATATCATTATTCGGTGGTGTGGCTCTTGTAATATTTGTTTATCTTGCAATCAATGCTGCGTTTCTTTATGTACTTCCTGTTGATGAGATAATCAGCTTAACGAATAACGACCACAGCATAATAGCGATTGAAATGATGCGAAAGTTTCTCGGATACGGAGGTGCTATTTTTATTTCCGTCTTGATAATGGTATCAACTTTCGGAACTACCAACGGGACGATACTTGCGTCATCAAGGATTTATTTTGCAATGGCAAAGGATAATTTGTTTTTCAAATCCGCAGGCTCACATCACAGCAAGTACCGCACTCCGCATCTCTCATTGATTATACAGGGAATATGGGCAAGCTTGTTAGTGTTATCAGGAACATTCGACCAGCTGACAGACATGCTGATATTTGCGAGCTTCATATTCTACGGTGCAGGAGCATTCGGAGTGTTTATTCTCCG
>JBHELA010000386.1:0-6818 GCA_041859005.1 Ignavibacteria bacterium | reverse complement strand
AGATTTTTAATTAAAGGTTCATAAATCATAGCACCGAATTGATAGACGTATTTCTGAGAGCGGGTTGAGCCACCAGTTAAAATAGCAAACTGTTCGTCATCATCAACGAAGAATGTACCCTGAAACTCAGCATTTTTGAGGAACTTTGTTTTGAAGTCAAAAATAAAGTTCTTGTTATCCCTGTCCTGAAGCGATTTTTCAGCAAAGTGCCAAAGGAGAATGGGGTTCAGGTAAGCAAATTCAATCCTGCCGTTATAAACGACAACATCTGAAATTGCGAGGTCAACTATATCAGGAATTGCAACTTTAATTCTGTGAGCAGAAAAGTACTTTGTGTATCTATCGTCTCTGTTTTCCTGCATGTATCCTACTGTTGAGGCAAAGATAGATGAGAATCTGACTATGCCATAATTGAAATTCAGTTTAAGAAAGTCCATGTTGGGATTATCACCGGAGAGAATCGGCTTGCTTCCATAGCCATAGCCATATGTAAGCTTTTCACGACCGAACTGTGCTGAAAGTCCCATGCCTTCTGTCGGCTCAATGTAGAATTTAAGATATGCATTAGTGAAATCATAGTTCTTAAGAATTTCGGAATTTTCATTAAACTTAAAATCGGATCTGAGTTTAGGTTCGATAAAGGGTGCTAATTCTTTATTACCAAATATAGCTCCTTTTGAGAAATCGAAAGAGTAACCGAGGTGATTGAAAATAGTACCGCGAGCTCTGAATCCGCCATCCATCATAAGTGTATTGTATGAGTTGTCAGGTTTGAACTCAGTACCTGCATACACATTACCGATACCTTCGACAAATGCATTATTGCCTGGTTTCCCAGCAGTGAAAATATATTTCTGTTTGTTTGAAAAGAAGTCTTCGAGATTTTTCAAGAATTTTTTCCCGCTGCCGAACATCTGCCAAGTATTATCTTTGTTAGCTTCTTCGGGTATAAATTCTACTTTGTACTTATTAAGAATTTTTATTTCGGTGCTGCTTAATTCAGTTTTTTTAGAGTCGATAGTTTTCAGGAAGTTTGCGATTTCAAACCTTGAGAGGTTGGGGTTATCTTCATCAAAATTAATAATCTTTTTAACGGACATTTCGCGAAGAAAATCGTACACGGGGTATTCAATAGAGACGTTTTCTATCTGCGGATAACAAATTGAAGTAAGTGAAAATAGAAATATAATAACGTGAAATAATTTCATAAAGAGATTTTAATAATAGACAAATTAATTAAATATAGGTAATTATGAAAGTTAAATGGGGGAAGGCAAGAATAGAGACTTATAGAGCAAGAACGCACACTGATTAGAGCCGAAAGAGATGATAAGAACTGATTTTAAGTTAAGAAATATAATGGAAAACGGATTTGCACGGATTAGACGGATTAACATGGATAGAGATTTGTTAAATTAAGATAAAACAGAATCTAACTATTCACAAATAAATTTATTATCTTTGAAGAATAATCATTCTTTATTGATGGATAATGATACTCATTGATTTAATCTATAACCTATCAGTTTTAGTTGCTTTAAGTGTCCTTTCGGGTTTTATTGACACAAGACACAACAGAAAGAAGATAACCGGAAAAGTACTTCAGGGATTGCTTTTCGGGGGTGTTGTAATTATCGGAATGTCAAATCCATTCGTGCTTACCGAGGGAATAATTTTTGACGGAAGAACGATTGTAATAAGTTTATGTACGTTATTCTTCGGACCGATATCGGGAATTATATCATCATTAATAGGAATTGCTTATAGAATATACATCGGCGGCGGCGGTTTGCTGATGGGTACGCTCACGATTACAGAAGCTTTTATATTCGGGTACCTTTTTTATTACTTAAGGAATAAGGGGAAAATAAGACTTAAAAAAAGGAATTTATATTTACTGGGTTTTACCGTTCACCTTATGATGCTCATCCTGATGTTTACTTTACCAAGCAAGTATATATTCGAAAGCTTAAGTGTTCTTACTTTGACTGTCATAGGGATATATCCGATTATTACGGTTATAATAGGAAAGGTTTTATCTGATCAGGAAGAAAACATTACGTTTGTTGAGACAATTAAAGAAAGTGAAGAAAAGTACAGAAGCATAACCGAAAACTCCTACAATCTAATAGCATTACTCGACTTAAACTGGAAATACATATACTGCAATAATATACATAAAGATATACTTGGTTATGATGAAGAAGAACTATACGGAAAGAGGATCTCAGATTTCTTCCATCCAGATGAATCCATAGACTTAAAAAGATTTTTTGAAAAATGCAATAATAATAAAGATAAATCAGAGACATTACCAATAAAGATACGCTGCAGCGACGGAGGGTATAAACTTCTTAATCACAGGATTAAAGCGCTGGAGAATGAATACAACGAAATCGACAAGGTATTATTGATAGCACAAGATATAACGCAACAGAAAAAAGCCGAAGAAGATCTTGTGATTGCAAAAGAAAAGGCTGAGAGCAGCGACAGGCTTAAGACCGCATTCCTTCAGAATATGTCTCATGAGATAAGGACTCCACTTAACGGAATATTGGGCTTTGCGGGACTATTACAAACAGAAGAAACGACCAAAGAAGAAATAGTAAAGTATTCGGGTATTATTCAGAACAGCGGGAATCGTTTACTGGAGTTGATTAATGATATAATCGAAATATCACGAATTGAAACGGGAAATGTGAATGTGTGTTTTAAAAGTATATCGATGCATTCGATACTGCAAAACGTAATGAATCAGTTTATTCTGAAATCGGAGGAACGAGGGATTGAGCTAAGACTTCTGAACTGTAAGAATATCTTATTCGGTTCTGATTTAAAACTGCTCAGCCAGATACTGACGAATTTAATTAACAATGCTTTTAAGTTTACTAAAACGGGCAGCATTGAAATAAACTATACATTACAGAATGATGAAATAATGTTCTCAGTAAAAGACACCGGAGTAGGAATACATGAAGAGCATCAGGATAAAATCTTCAGCAGGTTTTATCAGGTTGATATGTCTATGTCGAGAGGATTTGAAGGTGCCGGATTAGGGCTTTCAATTTGCAAAGGACTGGTGGAGACGCTGAAAGGCAAGATATGGTTAAAGTCAGAATTGGGAAAGGGAACAACTTTATATTTTACAATTCCATTCATTAAAACCGAGGATGTAGTACCCGTGAGTAAACAATCTGAAAAGACAACTATAAAGGGCAACCGAATAGTTCTTATTGCAGAAGATGATGAATTGAGTTACGAATATTTGAGCATAATTCTTAACAACCAGAATTTTGAAATATTAAGAGCAGAGGACGGAAAAACAGCGGTCGATATATGCATGGAGAGGAATGACATTGACATAGTTTTAATGGACATAAAGATGCCCGTAATGAACGGACTTAGTGCAACGAAGCTTATTAAAGAAAGAAAACCCAAGTTGCCAATAATTGCACAAACTGCATACGCCTTCAGTACTGAAAAGGAAGTGGCAATAAATGCCGGATGTGATGATTATCTAACGAAGCCTGTGGAAAAAGATGACCTGCTGAAAGTAATATCAAAATATATTTAATAAATTAATAACGATAGAAATGAGAACAGAACTAAAGAAGGATGAGAAAGTAATTCTAATCACAAGACCGCATTGGTTTACGATGGTTTTAAAGTTTATTCTTGGTCTGATTGGCATTGCTGCGGGAATTTTACTAATAATTTTTTCAATTGCGATAGCCGGTATTCCTATTGTAGTTGTATCCGCAATTTATCTGGCATACAAGATATTAGAAAGGAACAGAAACATCTGGGCTGTTACTAATATGCGAGTCATCGATGAAGAAGGTGTATTCTCAAGCGACACGAAAGAAAGTCCTCTTGATAAGATAAATAACGTTTCATACTCGCAGACATTTTGGGGTAAGATATTCGGTTATGGAAATGTAGATATTCAAACAGCGGCGGAGGTCGGCGAAACAACATACAACGATGTTGAGAAACCCGGTAAGCTGAAAGATGCTATAACAACGATGCAGGAAGAATACAAAAAGATGCAGATGAAAAATCAGGCGAAAGAATTTGCGGATGCAATCGGGAATTCGAGTGATAATGATGTAGGGACTGAGATTGAGAAGCTAAATCAACTGAAAGAAAAGGGAGTTATTACGGAAGAGGAGTTTCTGGCGGGCAAGAAGAAATTGCTTGGATGAGGATGATTTGTTTTTTAAGACTGCAAAATAAAAGAATTTTTACCACCGAGTTCGCAGAGCAAACAGAGTTAATGACAGAGTTTACCCACAGTAAGATATAAAAACAATGAAAAGATTTTATCACTGAGTTCACAGAGAAAGTTACAGAGCACACAGAGATATTATTATCAGGCATAAAAAATTTTACAGCAAGGGACGCAAAGAAGTCAAAGGTCGTTCTCCACGTCGAATCTTCGACAAAGAGAGCATAGAAAATTATTCAACCGGATGTAAAGAGAAATAATAAGTACGGTTTCCTTTTCAAAAATTTGCTTTATTACAACATTATTACGGATAGTAGAGCAGAGAAATTTACAGAGGGTACAGAGGGTAAATTATTTTATTGATAAGAGCAAAACCATTTTATTTGGGATATAGTACGTAAGTAAGGGTAAATAAAAAAGAGAAAGGGATGCCTTTCTCTTTTTTATATAGCGTAATTGAATGTATTTAGTTTGACTGTTGTATTTCGGTTTCGGTTTCTCTTTGCTTTCTCTGCGAAGTTCTCTGAGATTTTGTCATGCCGTTATCGCCAAAATTATAAGTAAGTGTAAAGAAAGCTGACCTTGAGTTAGCTTTCTGCTGAATTGTCTGAGAGAAATTATCTCCTGAGCTGTATGCAGAAAATTTCTGTTGATTGAACAAATCGTTGACTCTGAAACCGATTATAAATTTTTTGTCCATAAAACTTTTTTGCAGAGCAATATTCATAGACTGCATCGGTTCAATTTTTCCCTGAGCAGAAAGTTGTTCACCGTTAAAGAAGTAAGTAAACTGAACGTCGAATAAATCGGGTATAGCGGCATTTGTTGAAAACCTAGCGGACCAGGCATTGTATGTTTTGTCAAAATTAAAAAGGTTACTATTGTCATAAATGTTGGTATTGAAATAGCTAACGGTGCTGTTTACAGTCCACCATTTAGCCAGTCCGCCCTGAGCTATAAACTCCACGCCGTACGTATTCGATTTACCTACATTTTCAGGTTTTGAATTTGAAACACCGTTTGTATCGACGAATGAAACAAAGTTCACAGGGTTGTTCGAATTTCTGTAGAATCCTGAAAGAGTAAGCGTAGCAAATTTTAATGACCTTGTATAACCGAGTTCGAATGAATTTATGTATTCTGGCTTCAGATAAGGGTTTCCTGAACGGCTTGTGTATTCATCTATATAATCAACAAACGGATTAAGGAAGAACAGATTAGGTCTTTTAATCCTTCTGCTGTAGCTCAACTGAACCTGATTCTCAATTCCAAGTTTTTGCGAGAGATTAAGGCTTGGGAATAAATCAAAATATGAATCATCAAACTTTTGAGTTTCTCTGAGGATATCAAAATTCACGATAGTAAATTCACCTCTTAAGCCGGCTTTGTATGTAAAATCTTTATACTCACCCGTGAATTCCGCGTATGCAGCGGAGATAACGTCTTTATAATTTGCGTCGTTATCTTTACCCGGAGCAGGGAGCCACTGATTAGTGGGTGAATCATAGTATCTGAAAGAATAAACACCGTTAATGAATCGTGCTTCTGACTTTAAACCGGATTCGAGTTTATTTTTCTCGCCGAACGGATGAATATAATCAGCCTGAAAGTTGAGAAAATTGAACCTATAATTAGACTTCCTTATTTGTTCAGATGTTAAGTTAGAAATTGTGCTGTTGTATTCTGTGTTATCATATTCGTTTCGCGAAGAATAGTTAATAAACGTGGAGAAATCTCTTCCTTTTTCCTTAAACTTTTTAAAATAAGTTAAAGTACCCTCAAGGTTCATTCCTTCTCTTCCGTTTTCATTATGCGAAATGAAATCTGATGTTAACTCATTGTTTTCGTTGTAGAAATCAATATTACTTGTTGAGTTCAGGTCTCGATTGTAAAAGAAAACATTCGTAACGAGAGAAAGCGTGTTTTCTTTATCCAAGTCATAGTCTATACCAAAAGAGCCATAGTGCGAAAGACCTTTGTATTTCCAGTTTAAAAGCTGGTCGGAAAATCTGGAATTTATGCTTGAGTAATTGTATCTGTCAAAATTAGTTGTACCCGGCATTGAATAATTCCAGTAACTGTAATTACCATTGAGGCTAAGCTTGCCTTTTTTATATGAGCCGCCTGTTGAGAGGTTGTATTTATCTTCTGTGCCGCCGTTAGCTTTTATATTTCCGTTGTATCCAAGAGTCTGATTCTGCTGTTTCATAACAAGATTGATAATCCCGGAAACGCCTTCTGCTTCATATTTGGAGGAAGGGTTGTTAATGACTTCAACTTTATCAATAATGTTAGCCGGCATATTCTGGAGAACCTGCGTGCCGTTGCTTAACAGTGCTGAGGGTTTACCATCGATTAATATCTTAACGTCCCTGCTGCCTCTAAGACTGACATTGCCATCGTTATCAACCTCTACGGATGGAACATTCTTAAGAACATCCATCACGTTGCCGTTCTGGGAAGTCAAATCCTTTTTAGCGTCATAAATTTTCTTACCGGCTTCGAAAGTCATTACAGGAGCTTCGTCAACGACTTCAATTTCCTGAGTTGTTTCTTCACTGATTTCAAGTTTTACAGTACCGAAATTAAT
>JBHELA010000341.1:0-6927 GCA_041859005.1 Ignavibacteria bacterium | reverse complement strand
GTCAATTATATGTTTACCGTTCTTATCAACGCCTGTTCTGTTTGTGATAATGCCGACTTGTTTTCCTTTTATTAAATCAATTTGCTCTTTCACAAGAACTGTATTACCTGTTTCAAAACTACTATTAATAAACTGTCCATAAGAATAACCTGAAACAAGCATAAATATAACAAACAATAATCTTATCATCACATGAACCTCTTTATAATTTTTATATCTACTATTTTCAGAACGAAAATAAAACTTGTAATTATGATAAATATTGCGGCTTTTAGAAGGAAATAATCAAAATACTTCAGGAAGAAATACGAGACGAGTGCCGCAGCAATAAGCACGAATATGAAAGCAATCTTTTTAAACTCATAATTTATTCTGTAATACTTCTGTGCGATATAATAAATTCCTGCAACCTCGACAACATAACTAATAAGTGTTGCAACAGCTGCGCCCATCATACCTATAACGGGTATAAGAATGAAATTTGCCGCTATGTTAATCACAGCAGCACTGCCCGTAATATAAATAAGATACTTAGTTTTTTTCTCGATATAAATTCCAGCCATAAGGTTTACGTATATTCCATAGAAAACATAAGACAGCAGAATCACCGGCACAATGCTGAGTCCCGCCCAATAAGCTTTGCCGACGAGATAACCGCGACCGGGCAGGGGTATTGCAACTATGTTATCGATAAACAGAGTCAGGAATATAAATATAACAGCGGCGACGGTCAGGAACAAAGTCATAACTTTTGCAAAAAGTTGTTTTGCGTCCGGATCTTTTGCATTCTGGAGGAAGAACGGTCTCCATGCAAACTCAAACATAGATACAAAAAGCATCATAAAGATACCGAGGCGGTAGTTTGCCTGAAAT
This sequence comes from Ignavibacteria bacterium, assembly GCA_041859005.1. Lineage (GTDB taxonomy): Bacteria > Bacteroidota > Ignavibacteria > Tepidaquicellales > Tepidaquicellaceae > CAIKZJ01. Next base: position 6,054 of record JBHELA010000341.1, on the reverse strand, counting down.
ATACCGACGGTATGATCGTTCGTCAACGCCGTTAGTATAGGCCTGTTCACGACCTGAATAATATTAGCGCTGATACCCGCGGGAATATATGGCAAAGAAAATCTGAGCAATTCATTAATAAGCGCTCTGTTGAAAGAAATCTTCAGGTTCTTTATTATTACAGGAATTAATAAGACGAAAGTAAGAACTGAAGCGATGACGTTTGATATAAACACATATTCAATTCCCTTTTTAAGAATCACGATAAAAAGGATATTGAATACTACCGTTGCGACAATATTGACAAGCCTTATAGCCGCAAACTTTATGGGTTTATGTTCAAGACGCAGGTATGCAAATGGTACCGTTGACATTGCATCGAAGAACAATATCAAAGCAGTATATTTAAGAAGAACTTCTCTGGATTCCGCTATCTGAAAGACGGAAGTGAATTCGGGAGAGAAAACGAATAATATTCCCGAGAGAATGAATGAATTAATGAATATTCCGATAAAAGGATGGGAGAAGTTTTCCTTCTTCGAGCCTACTTCCAGCGTTGATGCAAATTTGAAGTAGCCCGACTCAAGCCCGATTGTAAAGAAAACATTTAATATTGCGATGTACGCATAAATATTGGCAACGATACCAAACTCAGCGGGCAGGAAAAGATTTGTATAAATAGGGACGAAAAGAAAATTCAGGAATCTTCCAAGAATAGTGCTTGTACCATAGATTAGCGTATCTTTAGAAAGCGACTTTAACTTTTCAATCATTACAAATACAAAGGGTTATTCCCCAAAATAAGGAATAACCCTTTTATAAAAAATACAGATAATAATTAATTGATAATTTCTATCAGTGAGCTGGCAACAGTTGTACCATTCCCGTCAAGCAGGAATACCCTGTATATTCCCGGTTCGCTGAACTTCATGTCGCTTGTTGAGTTCTTTGCGAAGTAAATATACTTCATTGTTGGTTCGACAACGTACGAGAATTTCTTGTAGTACTCAAAAGTCTTTGATGTTGCATTGTACTTATCGAACTGAATGTTAACATTGCTTAAGCCGAGTGCATAATCACACTTGACCATTACGGTTAAATAACCTGTTGTAAATCTGTCGCTGATGCCTACTTCTCCGTCGTCACCGTACTTTTCGCAAAAATATAGTACAGGTCCGTTTTGAGCATTAACGTTTGAAGTAAATCCGAAAATTGCTAACACAGCAAATACGGAAAAGAATACAAATAGCTTTTTCATGTTTTCTCCTTTAGTCTTTAGTATAGACCCTTTAATTTAATAAAAAAACTCTTAATTAGGTACAACTTCAACTTCACCTTCGGCAATCGGTGTACCGTCTTTCTTCTGACATACAACCTTGTATGTGCCCGGTGAATCAAATTTTAAATTCTTTTTATCTGTAAAATATGTATAATCCCAATCTGCCTGAACGTCGAAAGGAACTGATTTGAGAATTTTTTCACTTATCTCATTACCAGCACCGTCTTTAATTTTAGAAAGCCTTAATTCAACTTTACCGGTACCGATTTTCGTACCCGCAGGACGTGTATCCAGCATTACAGTCAGCCATCCTGGTGTAAACCTTTTGCTGACGCCTACTTCTTCACCGTTAACGTACTGCTCGCAGAAATAAAGCTTTGCAACGCCTTCCTTCTGACTTGATGATTCTTTCTTTGTATCGGTTGTGGTTTCTGTTTTAGTTGTGGTTTCTTCCTTCTTGGTTTCTTCTTTCTTAGTTTCTTCCTTGGCGATATCCTTCAATTTACCGCAAGCAACTACGAGTGAAACAAGAACCAGAATTGCAACCACAAAGCTCAAGTTGTATTTTACATTTTTCATAGTTAAATTCTTTAAATTTTAAAAGATATTAAATTAAGTTTTTCAGTTTTATATTTCAAGATATAAATTCCAGCGACAAGTCCATCGATTTAACAGAGTGCGTAAGCGCACCAACAGAAATAATATCAACGCCATTTAATCCGCTGTAGTTTTCTATATTCCTTGCATTCACACCACCTGATATTTCCAGTTTAAATCTCTTTTTGTTGAGTTTCACGGCGGACTTAACATCTTCAACGGAAAAATTATCAAGCATAACAATATCAACCAAACCCATTCCAAGTTCCTGAACTAAATTAAACTCACTCAGGTCTTTAACTTCAACTTCAACTTTAATGTTCCTGCTTTTCAGAACTTTTTTAAGTTTAGTTAGCGTGTTTGCAATTCCGCCGTTTGCTTCGATATGATTATCCTTAATAAGCACCATATCGTATAATCCGTTCCTGTGGTTTTCACAGCCGCCGACTTTCACTGCAAGCTTTTCAAACATCCTGAAATTAGGAGTTGTTTTCCGTGTATCGACTAACTTAATGGAAGGATTGTTCAGCCGCTTTTTCAAGCTGTATGCAGCTGTAGCGATACCGCTCATCCGCTGAATTATATTAAGCGAGACCCTTTCGGCTTTAAGTATGCTTCTTGAATTGCCTTTAATGATAGCGATTCGAGAACATTTTCTTATAATCTGGCCTTCGGGACAAGCGGTTTTAATTACAGTTTTCGGGTCAACTATTTTATGAACCATTTTGAAGATTTCAATACCAGCAACAACGCCTGATTCTTTCATTAATAGATTTGCAACAGACATTTTATCTTTCGGAATAAGGAGATTAGATGTTATATCACCTTTTCCAATATCTTCTTTAAGCGCCAGTCTTATTATCCTTTCGGCTGTAACGAAATCGAAATTCCTATAGAATGATTTGTTTAACATAATAATATAATTTACTTTTTCATTAACTTTTTAATTACTACCATAAAATCTTCAGGAGGCCTTACGGGTTTAAACTTTTTAAGGTCAAGAAAAGAATGTGTTGTATATCCGGTTGCAGCGAGTCTTTCGTCAACAAATATTTCATAGTCAATTTTTATTCTTACGGTCGGCATATCCTTCAGGGATGCAACAATGCGAATTAAGTCATCATACTTTGCGGGTGTTTTATAATTTACATGTGCTTCGATTAACGGAAGACCTATATTCTTTGCTTCAAGTTTCGGGTATGGATAGCCCATCGAACGCATAAGCTCGTTTCTTCCTGCTTCAAAAAACTCGAGGTAATGCACGTTATTAACCACACCCATAATGTCAGTGTGAGTGTACAGCATTCTCAAGTGTGTTTCGTTTGATATCATATTAGTCAGTAAATATTTTGCCCGGATTCAGAATGTTGTTCGGGTCAAAAGTTTTCTTAATATTTTGTGATAATTTAATTTCTTCTTTTGACAATGCAATAGAAAGAAACTCTTTCTGTGTGTATCCTATACCATGTTCACCCGAAATTGTTCCTCCGAGTGCAACTGTATGTTCAAATATTTCTTTTATTGCAGATTTAACGTTATTATTCCAGTATTCATCAGAAAGATTATCCTTAAGTATGTTTACGTGCAGATTACCGTCGCCTGCATGCCCGTAAGAAATAATCCGTATATTATATTTCGCAGATACATTCATTATTCCGTCGAGCAATTCAGGAAGTTTTGCCCTTGGAACGACAGTATCTTCTTCTTTATAAGTAGAAATGGATTTTACCGCTTCTCCAACCGAACGCCGTAATGCCCATAATTCCTCCATCTTTGCCCTTTCTTCAGCAAGGATAATATCAACAGCGTTAAATTTTTCTACTGTACCGGATATTATTTGAATATCGCAATTCAAAACATCTTCATTGTTCCCATCGAGTTCGATCAGAAGCTGGGCATTGGAATCGCTGTTTGGGAAAATCTTTCCAAGCTGTTTTTCTGCAGCTTTGATTGCGTCTTTTGTTAGAAATTCAAGAGCTGCGGGATTAACTCCGTTCATGTATATTTCAGCAACTGAAGAAATACAATCACGTACATCATTATAAGCAATCAATAAAATCTTTTTGTATTTGGGTAAAGCAAGAATCCTGAACACAATCTTTGTAACAATTCCAAGTGTACCTTCACTACCGCAAATAAGCTGAGCAAGGCTGTAACCAGTGACATTCTTTAATGTCCTTGAGCCTGTAAATATGATTTCACCTGTTGGAGTAACAAACTCGAGACCGAGTATATAATTTCTAGTAACTCCATATTTGGCTGCACGGGGTCCTCCCGAGCATTCAGCAACATTTCCGCCTATGAAGCAGCTACCTCGTGAAGCCGGGTCAACAGGGTAGAAAAGTCCAATTTTTTCAAGTTCTTCCTGAAAGACCTGAGTAATAACTCCAGCTTCGACTACAGCCTGAAAGTTTAACTTGTCTATCTCAAGGATTTTATTAAATCTCTCCATTGAGATTACAATTCCCCCGTGGACAGGCAATGCACCTCCGGACAAACCGGTGCCACCACCTCTTGTATAAACAGGTATTAAGTTTTGATTTGCGAGTTTAAGTATTTCTGAAATTTCATTTGCAGATGCAGGTTTTACAACAACTTCAGGCAAGAACGATAAATCCTCTGTTTCATCGCGTGAATATTTTTCGATATTTTCAGAATCGGTAAAGACATGGTCTTTTCCTGAAATATTGATTAAATAGCTAATTATTTGAGGAGTTATTTTGCCGTACATAGATAAATATAAGAATATTTCAAACAAATAGAAAGTAGTTGTTAGTTGTTAGTTGTCAGTTGTTAGTTGTCAGTTGTTAGTTCATAGCCCCCAATTACAAAAATGGAATTAAGGAAGTAAGAAACTTGTGGCAGTCAAATTAAGGAAAAAACGAACGCGGATTCCGCGGATAAGACGGATTATCGCGGATATAACATCATTGGTGCAAAAACGGAAGTAGAACAAGAACGCAAACTGTAAGATTACGTTATTAAAAACTAAATTTATAGATGTTGATAAATCATATACATATAGTCAAGTTTCTTAGAAGTTGTTAGTTTTTAGTTGAAAGCTGATAAAACAGTTACAAAGTGATGAGAAAGAGTTGAGAAATGCCGTTGATATATGTCAACGGCATTTTGTTATATCCCCAAGTTAATCTTCCAGAGTTGATATATTCCCAGGATCCTGTCCGAGTGCTTTTGCTTTGAGCAGTCTTCTCATTATTTTTTGATTCTTCTTCTAAGAAACTTGACTATATGTATATGATTTATCAACATCTATTAATTGAGTTTTTAATAACGTAATCTTGCATTTTGCGTTCTTGTTCTACTTCCGTTTTTCACCAATGATGTTATATCCGCGATAATCCGTCTTATCCGCGGAATCCGCGTTCGTTTTTTCCTTAATTTGACTGCCACAAGTTTCTTACTTCCTTAATTCCATTTTTGTAATTGGGGGCTAACAACTATCAACTAATTGGCGGTTCCATGTCTGTAGCACGGGGTACGAACCAAACAAAATCAACCCTGAAACAGTCCGCCTGCCAAGGGCAGGAACTATCTCTCTTATCAGCTATTCACTATTCACTGTTCACCGCTCTTAAAAAATTATCATCAAATGATAATATTTGCATCATAATATTTACTATTTTTACAATAGGAAGACAACTTAAATCATAATATCATGGAAACAGAATTTATAAGAAGCATAAATTACAAAGAATTCACCGATATTGCCACCGAAGCTAAAGAAGAACTCATCATCTCAATGCCCGGCCTTCATGACGAGTTATGCGAGGTTATTATTGCCTGCAGTGAAAAACTTAATAATATAAGTGTCATTATTGATAACAGCGAAGATAACTACAGAAACGGCTTTGGTGAGATTAAGGGAATTTCTAAGATGAAGCAAAAAGGGATTAATATATTCAACATCAAAGGAAATTATGTCTCGTTCATCATTGCAGATAAAATAGGCTATTATCTTTTTCCCCAGAGTAGAATATTCACGGATGAGAAAAAAACAGGCTTAAATGCCGTTGTTATAAATCCTATAAACGTAATTCTTCTTAAGAAATATTTCTTTAATAAAAACAGAGGCGATGAAGATGCTTTTAATGAAGAGCTTTATGAAAGTATTAATCTAACAAAACAGATGATTTCAGACTTAAACTTCAGCATCGAATCCAATGGACCCCTTGAACTTA
>JBHELA010000376.1:0-7004 GCA_041859005.1 Ignavibacteria bacterium | reverse complement strand
TAAGTTCAGCATGTTTAACGTACCATGGCATTAGCAAACTATTGAAAAAAAGTCCTAAACCGACAAGAATGACAATTAATATTCCGAGTTTTTTAAACATTATAAAATTTACCTATATCTATTGAAAAATAAAACTTAAATAAATGGTAGAATCGGGAATAAAGACACTTCAGGCCAAACTGAAACTTGAGACGAAATACGGAAATTGGATAAAATATAATAACAACTATTTCTGATTATATAAATCACGAAGAGATACTTCAAAAAAATGAGAATGAGTGCTTTCAGTTAGTTCAGGTTTATTATCAAAGTGTCTGATAAAAGCGTAATAACCTCTAAGCAGCCTGTATAATTTAAAGAATTCTATTTCCTCAGGAGTAAACACAATTTCAACGGATACACTGCCCTCTTCATTAAACGTCTCTTCAACTACAGGACACTCATATAGCATGGATGAAAGTCTGTCTGCTTTACCGTCTGAAAAAATAAGAAAGAACACACAGACCAGAACGTATGGAGGATATATTCTCTCCGAACTTTTTTCAAGTTGATTATAAGTGATAGTTATTGATTTTTCTGAGAATACATGAGAAGGTTTATTCAGATATATTCTGGTAGAATTTGTTATATTATTATAACCCGGTGTTATTAAATTATTCTTCGTCGGTACTTCATTAGCTATAAATTTTGAATTAAAACTAAGTGCTTTATGGTAACCGCCAACAGGTTTTTTGTTTGAGTATTTCCAACTATCCATTAATATCTTACTTTTATTCAGTGTTTTAGTAAACATTACGATAATACCAAACCGTTTTTGAGCATTTTTCAGTTTTTCGGACTTGATTTCATAATGTTCAGGTCTTAAAGAAACTACATCTTTCCCAAATTTCTTCTGAATTACCATATTCCCGAGTTTACCTCTAAGAGTACCTGTAAGTTGTTTATATAAAATTGCCATAATTTAAGTAATTTCAATCAAAATATGTAAAAAATTGATAATAAGTAAGTAAAAATGAAATAAACTATGATATTGTTAACTTGAATGGTAAAACAATGGGCAACTGATAGACACAGCACCGATTCGTAATTTAGTTTACATCTAATTTAGTAGGACTAATAGTTGTTTTCATATTGTATTGAGATTGTGTTGAGGTTGTATTCAGGAGGATTAATATCTGATTAGACAGGTATTTATATTTAATGATTTTATAAGTAATCTTTACAATTTTGCTTATAAATCAAGTATAATATAATAATTTTAGCTTATAATGTCAAGAGAAAAATGAAGTATTATCACAAATTGTTTTTCTCAAACGGAACCGGCAAGTTTTTCAATTTCTTTTTGAATTTCGTTCTCAAATTCTATGTCGAATCCGATTTTTAGATACTTTTCAAAAAATTCTTTTAGTAAAACACGTGCTTCCTTGTCTCTACTTTCTAACAAATTTAAGAATGTGACATAATAACCTTGAAAAAAGTCAGAAGTACAGCGAGGTAAATCAAGCTTCAAAGGGATTTTAAAATTTTTGTTATTCCCTTTTTGTCACATCCCCTCTGCACCCTCTGAGTCAAGATGGAATCAATAAAAAAGTGACCCAATTTACATAGGCTTTAAGCTCGTTCGGATGTGAAAATCCTCAACGGCAGATAAGACTTCATACTCACAGAATTATGAAGTCTTTTTAATTTAGGAATTTAGTAAATTGGGGTAATAAATTAAAATAATAAAAAGGTATTAAATCAAATAAGTTTAGGGTAAATAAATGAACATTGACAAGAAAATCAATATTTTCAGACAAATCACAAACTTTTCCGACAGCGAGTTAGAAATTTTAATACAGTATTTCAAAAATAAAGATTTCAAAAAGAAAATTATACTTTTAAAAGAAGGTACGGTTTCAAATGAAGTTTATTTTGTTGTCAAGGGTTGTATAAGACTTTTTTGCGAAAAGAATGGAGAAGAACTTTCTACATACTTTTTTACAGAAAATATGTTTGCAGGTTCTTATGATAGTTTTATTTCAAGAAAACCAAGTAAAGTTTCAATTGAAACATTAGAAGATTGCGAAGTATTAGCGCTCTCGCACAAATCGTTAGAAGAATTATATTCCTTATTTCCTAAGATGAACGAATTTGTTCGCAAATCTATTGAAGAACGTTTTGTTGTTTTGCACGACTTATTTATTTCTTACATCTTAAACAGCCCGGAAGAACGTTATTTAACACTCCAAAAAGACAGACCTGATTTGCTTAATAGAATTCCTCAGCATCAGATTGCTTCGTTTCTTGGAATTACACCAGTTTCGCTAAGCCGTATAAGGAATAGAATAGCAAAGAAGTAAGGCTTTCATTTCTTATCTTTTGTTATCGTCTTATATTTTTTAGACTTTGTATTTTTGTATTATTAATAAAGACAAAAAATATGAAGAAGAAAACAAAAATTATACTTATCGGATTTGGGACACTCATCGCATTATTCTTAATTATCGGTGGAGTCTTCATTTTCAGATTCAATTCTGAAACTAAAATAATGCATCCGGTAGAAACAGGAAAAATCATTGATAATATATATGCAGTCAAAGATGATTTCGTTAATATGTATATCATCAAGGATAGTAATCAATACATCGCTATTGATGCAGGAAAAGATATAGAAGTTGTTTCGGCTGAGCTAAAGAAGCTGAATATCAATCCTGATTTAATTATAGCAGTGCTTCTTACACATACTGATATGGACCATGTTGCAGGACTTCCTTTGTTCAAAAATGCAAAGATATATTTTTCAAAAGATGAAGTTCAAATGCTCACGGGTGAAAAGCAAAAAATTCCTTTTGTCAGCAACAACATCAGCCGAAAAGATTATACTTTGCTGGAAGATAAACAGATTTTAAAAATTGGGAATGATAGTTCATTCAGTATTCTCACAGCCGGTCATACAACAGGCTCAATGTGCTTCCAGATAAATAACAAATACTTATTTACGGGAGACATTCTTAGTTTAGTGGATGGAAAGTTGGGACCCTCGGTAAAGTTTTTTGATTTGGATCATGAAATGGCAACTAAATCTATTTCAAAAATCACAAAACTTCCGAACGTTGAATACATTTTTACAGCACATTTCGGATTTACAAATAACTACAAAAATGCAGTGAATGACTGGAAAGAATAATTTTTAATAATTTTGATTATATGAATATTATATAGAAGATGTATTTGTTATTTTTAAGAAATGAATTATTGAAATTTAATTTTGAAAAAATATGACTGAATGGATGTCATACGGGTTGCTTTGCATTACATCTTTTTTTACCCTTATTAATCCGCTCGGAACGATGCCGATATTTATGACTATGACATCTCAACTCGATACTGCACATCGAAACAAAACAGCAAAGAAGGCAATCATAGTCGCAACTTTAACAATTCTATTTTTTGCTTTTTCAGGTCAATTGTTGTTTCAGTTTTTTGGAATATCAGTTAACAGTTTTAAAATTGTGGGCGGGGTAATTTTCTTTATTATGGGGCTTGATATGCTTCAGGCAAGACTTGGTCAGGTGAAGATAAAAGACTCAGAAATTAAATCCTATGTTAACGATATTTCTATAACACCGCTTGCTATTCCAATGATTTGCGGACCAGGCGCAATCACAAACGCAATAGTATTAATGCAGCAGGCTTCAACCTTTGAAAAGAAATCAATTCTTATAATCTCAATATTATTAGTAATGATGTTAACCTATTTGATACTTCTCAGTTCGTCAAAAATTATTAAAGCACTTGGTGAAACGGGTAATAACGTTTTGATGCGGTTGATGGGTTTGATTGTTATGGTTATTGCAGTGGAATTTTTCTTTAGCGGTTTAAAACCGATTGTATTGGATTTTTATAAATAAATAGTAAAATAAATGAGAAATGTTATTACGGTATTACTTTTAATATTTGTTGTATCATCTGTTAATTCGCAAACAGGGTGGGTTTTGAAACCAAGTTCCACAACATCGAGTCTTTATTCAGTGTGTTTTCCTTCGGCAAACACAGGATATGCATCTGGTGCAGACGGCGTAATAGTTAAAACTACAAATGCCGGGGAAAGCTGGACAACACAGCCGACCGGAATAGCGAACAGTTTATATTGGATAGATTTTATTAATGACAACACGGGCTGGGCTGTCGGCTATCAGGGGAAAATTTTAAAAACTACAAATGGCGGTACAAATTGGGTAAATGTTCCAACGGGTATATTCACATATTTTGCATACGTGCATTTCATAAATGCAAACACGGGGCTTTCTTGCGGAAACGGTGGAATGATTCGCAAGTCAACAGACGGCGGAAATACCTGGATTGTAAAAGCAAGCGGTACTACCGATGTTTTAAACTATATACATTACGTAAATTCAACAACAGCATTTGCTTTAGGAGAATGGGGAACAGCACTGAAATCAACCGATGCAGGCGAAAGCTGGACATCACTTATAACAGGTGCGAACAACGATTTCTTCGGGGGATTTTTCTTTGATGCAAATACAGGCTGGGCAACAGGAGATATTGGAACAATTTACAAAACAAGCAATTCGGGCGTTAACTGGTTTTCGCAAAATCCCGGAGGTACAAATTACATAGCAAATGCATTTTTTGTAACAGCAAACTACGGCTGGGCGTTTGGGCTTGGCGGAATACTTTTTAAAACAACAAACGGCGGTGATAACTGGGTACTACAGCCGGAGGTTGCGACAACAACATTTTGGTCTGCGGCGTTCACATCTGCAACATCGGGATATTTAGTTGGCGATTACGGAAAGATTTTCAAAACAACATCAGGCGGTGCTACTTTTGTAAATAACATCTCTGAGAATATTCCATCATCAATATCTTTAAATCAAAACTATCCTAATCCGTTTAATCCAAATTCAAATATTAAATTTTCAATTGTACATTATGGGGATGTTAAACTTGCAGTATATGATATTCAGGGGCGGGAAGTGCAAACACTCGTTAATGAGTCACTCAATCCCGGAACTTATGAGGTGCAGTTTGATGGTTCTCAACTTACAAGCGGAGTGTATTTTTATAAATTGATAACCGGCGGCTTTACAGAGACAAAGAAAATGCTATTATTGAAATAATGTTCTGACATTCTGCTTACCCAAGTGGAGCTTGGGAAGGAGGATTGTTAATCACAATCTAATACAAAGTTATTACCACATTCCCCTTTTTATGACCCTTGTCAACATACCTGTGAGCTTCTATCATTTGTTCAAAGGGATAACATTTATCAATTACTGTTCTAAGATGTCCTGCCTCGCAGAGTTCTTTTATGTAGTTCAGGTCTTCGGCTTTTAGTTTGATGTTGCCATTAATTGCAAGTACCGAGAGATAGACACCTGTCTTATTCAGAGATTTCTTGCGTTTTGAATACTCAATCTTTCCAACTGCATCATAAATAACGTCATATGTTTCACTGCGAAGAGTAAAATCTTCTTTCGTATAATCGATTACTTTATCGGCACCAAGTGATTTCACCATTTCAATATTCGCAGTACTGCATACACCTGTAACTTCTGCACCGTAGTACTTTGCAAGCTGAACTGCATAAGTACCAACACTTCCCGAAGCTCCATACACCAGCACCTTATGCCCGCTTTGAATATTTACTTTTTTGAAATTATTATACACTGTTAATGCTGCATTAGAAACAGGAGCCGCTTCCTCGTAAGACATATTGACCGGCTTGATGGCAATCGTTGCATTTTCAGACAAACAGCAGTACTCCGCGTGTGCACCAAATCTGAATTCAGTAGATGCAAAGACAGAATCGCCAGTTTTAAACTTTGTGACTGTTTTACCCACTGCTACAATATCACCTGCCAGCTCCATACCAAGTATTTTCTTCCTTGGTCCTTTAAAACCTAAAACGATTCGCATAAGCGGTTTGTAAAAGAAATCATTTACAGCCCCTAACCTGGGCTCCAAACGCCGAATCTTTGTATCACCTATATGTACCGTTGCAGCGATTACTTTTATCAGGACTTCGTTATCTTCAGGAACAGGCTTCGGTACATCTTTAAACTGAAGAACCTCGGGCGGTCCATATTTAGTGCATATATATGCTTTCATTTTTATATCTTTAGTTTGTTACAATTATATTTCCCCGCAAAACCTGCGGGGAAATATAATATTTATGTTTTTATTATTTAATGTAATTCATCACCTTTGTTTCCCTGAAAACTTTATTTGAGATTGTTTCAGTTGCGGTTAAAGTATAGATATAAATACCTGATGCTAAATTCAGATTGTTAGAATTTAATGTAACATTGTGCAATCCGCTTGACTGTACTGAATTTACGAGTGTTGCTATTTCTTTTCCGAGAATATTATATATTTTCACGTTAACGAAGCTATTTCTCAAAACAGAATAACGAATAATTGTACTCGGATTAAACGGATTCGGATAATTCTGATATAATTTATATTCATTCACTATTTGTTCACCTTTTGGGTCTATCGCAGTATGCTGGGGTACATCTATAGTGAATGTGCACCATGATTTTGCAGAGTCATTATCCGTGACAGTAACTTTGATGTTTGATGTACCTGCTGAGACAGGAGTACCTGATAGAGTTCTTGTTCCCGAATTAAAATTCAACCAGGACGGTAAATTGCTGCCGTCGCTTAAAGTTGCTGAGTATGTTAGTGTATTATTACCATCGTCATCAATAAAAGTGGAATCCGAAATTGTATAAGTATATTGAACACCTATGGAATCGGTTTGATTTGGAATTTGATTTACAAGATACGGTATATAGTTTGTAAGTTTAAGACTGTCAATAATATTGTCCACCTTAACCCAATAGGTAGAGTAAGTACTCATTGGCCAGTTGCCGCGTGTGAAGAAAAGATATTTATTGTCGCGTGTTACATACGGACAGCAATCGTAAATATTCGTATTTATATTTGGACCGAAAGATTTTGGGTTTGTCCATTTACCATTAGTTTTATGATAA